>CAZCKF010000022.1:1542-15484 GCA_964499155.1 uncultured Chitinophagaceae bacterium | reverse complement strand
GAAGCGATTCTGTTCGGCTTTTTTACATGTTTGAATCCGGGAGATGAAGTCATTATCCCAGAGCCATTTTATGCAAACTATAATGGATTTGCCGTTACTGCCGGTGTAAACGTTGTTCCAATTACCTCACATATTGAGAATGGGTTTGCTCTTCCTCCCATAGATGAATTTGAAAAAGTAATTACTCCCAAATCTCGGGCAATAGTGATCTGCAGTCCCAACAATCCCACCGGCTACCTTTACAGCCGTGCTGAAATGGAAGCGTTAAAAGAAATTTGCATACGCCACAATCTTTACCTGTTTTCGGATGAGGCCTACCGTGAGTTCTGTTATGATGGTGATTACGTGAGTGCCATGCATATTCCAGGTCTCGAAGAACATGTGGTGATGATGGATACGATAAGTAAACGATATAGTGCATGTGGTGCCAGGCTTGGCGCGCTGGTTACCAAGAACAAACAGGTTTTTGATGCAGCAATGAAATTCGCGCAGGCGCGATTAAGTCCTCCCGGGCTTGCACAGATCATGGGTGAAGCGGCTGTTGATCTTCCTGATCACTATTTTGAATCTCCGAAATCAGAATATCTCAATCGCAGAAATTTATTGGTAAGCAGGTTGAATGCAATGACCGGAGTTTTTTGTCCAAATCCAGGTGGTGCTTTCTATGCCATTGCAAGACTACCCATCGATGATTCAGATAAATTCTGCCAGTGGTTGCTCGAATCATTTTCATACAAAAACAAAACAGTAATGCTTGCACCTGCAACCGGGTTTTATGGAACAGCCGGTTTGGGCAAAAATGAAGTGCGGCTCGCATACGTTTTGAACCTCGAATCGATAAGGGAAGCGATGGATTGCCTCGAACATGCATTACAGGTTTATCCTGGGAGAATTACCGAAGAGAGCCTGGCAAAAAGCACTCAAGTATCAACTGCTTAATACCAGTATCTCTTTAATAATTGATAGTTATAAACACTCCCCGCACATCACAATCCCGATTCGTGTAATTCGTCTTAATTCGTGTAATTATTTCTGTATTTTCCCCGCACCAAAACCCACCATCATGAGAAAAATCTGCTTTCTCCTCACTTTCATTTTTATTTCAGTAATCACCTTCGCACAAACCACGGTCACAGGTCGTGTAACAAACGACAAGGGCGAGGGAGTTGAAGGCATCACAGTAACAGAAAAAGGAACAACCAACGGCACAACAACGGATGCAAATGGAAATTATTCACTACGTGTCGGCAATAACGCAACACTTGTATTCAGTGGAGTCGGTTTTACAGAAAGAGAAGTAAGGGCTTCAGGTGGAAACCTGGATATTTCATTGGAATCAACTGCCATTACATTGACTGGTGTGGAGATGGTTGGGACAAGAAGCCTTAGACGATCTGCCACTGAAACCCCGGTACCGATTGACATCATTCCAATTTCACGCGTGATGAACCAGATGGGCGTTGTAGAAATAAATTCCATTCTTCACTATGTAGCACCATCTTTTAATTCTAACAGACAGTCAGGTGCTGATGGAGCGGATCATATCGATCCTGCAACATTGCGTGGAATGGGTCCTGATCAGACACTTGTACTGATCAATGGAAAGCGCTGGCACCAGACAGCTCTTGTGAATTTATATGGAAGTCGCGGTCGCGGAAATACAGGAACAGATATGAATGCAATACCTGCTGCAGCCATTGAGAGAATCGAAATTTTACGCGATGGCGCCAGTGCACAATATGGTTCGGATGCAATTGCAGGAGTGATCAATATTGTAATGAAACAATCGGTAAATGAATTGCTGATCAATGCAACGGCTGGTGGCCACATGACAGGATCTGGAAGCAGCCTTGAATCTCCACAGGGAAATGTGTTGCCAAAAACAAAAGATGGTTTTATGGTAAATGCAAATGCAAATTGGGGAATGAGACTTCGCGATAATGGATTTGTAAATATTACGGCAGACTACCTTGACAAGAATAAAACATACCGCAGAAACTTTCGCGCACTCTACCCTGATGATTACCGTGCGCAATTCGGCGAAGCATCTTATACTAATGCATCTGCTTACCTCAACAGTCGCATTCATCTCAAAGCAAATGCGGATTTCTATGCGTTTGGTGGAGTGAATCGAAGAGAGGGTGATGCGTATGCATGGTCAAGGGATCCGGGCAGTGAAAGAAATGTAACAGCTATTTATCCAAACGGTTTTGATCCGCATATCCAGTCGAATATTACTGATCTCACGCTGGCCATGGGCGTACGCGCAGGACTTGGTACATGGAATGCAGATTTTCATGGAACAACCGGTAGCAATCGTTTCAAATTTGAGGTAGATAAAACGTTGAATGCATCTCTGGAAGCTGCATCACCAACACATTTTGATGCAGGTGGATTTCAATTATCACAAAGCACTGTAGGTGCAAGCTTCAGTCGTGCGTACGACAAGATCATGTCAGGATTCAATCTTGCATTCGGAACAGAATTCAGGTTTGAACAGTATGAAATCTTTGCAGGAGAAACCGCATCATGGAAACAATATGGTCCTGTTGTATTTGACATCAGTGGAACGGATACAACATTTCGTCCGGGTGGTGCACAGGGATTTCCCGGATTCCAACCCAAGGATGAAGTGAAATCAAACAGAAATAATTTGGGTGCTTATGTTGATGCTGAACTTGATCTTTCTAAAAACTGGATGTGGCAAGGTGCAATTCGGGTAGAGAACTACAGCGATTTTGGTTTTACGGATAATTATAAGCTCGCAACGAAATTTAAGGTTGGAGAATTCATGTCACTGCGCGGATCATGGAGTACTGGTTTCCGTGCACCTTCATTACCACAAATTAATTTCAGTTCAACTTTCACAAACGTTGTTGCAGGTCAGATCGTGGACCAGGTGATCGCACCAAACAACAGCGCTCTTGCAAATGCAGTAGGAATTCCAAGACTAAAAGAAGAAACTTCAAGAAACCTGACTGCAGGTGTCGTGATGCGACCATTCAGAAATTTCAACCTGACAGTTGATGGATACTGGATAAAAGTAAAAGACCGGATCGTACTCACGGGATTGTTTGAAGACACAGATGCAGAAATTGGTTACATACTTTCATCCATGAATGTGGGAGCTGCACAATTTTTTACGAATGCGGTTGATACGCGTACAACAGGCGTTGATATTATTGCAACGCACAATCTTCCACTGGGTACAGGCAGATTGAATTCAACATTCGCTGCGAATTTTAATGACATGCAAATTGATGAAGTAACAACAACAGCACAACTGGCGGGCAAAGAAGATGTTTATTTCGGACCACGTGAAAGAGCATTTCTGCTTGCTTCTGCTCCGCAACACAAACTTGGATTGTCATTCGATTACAACATGAGCAAATTCAACGCGCTGCTTCGCTTTACCAAATTTGCTGAAGTGCGTCTGGTGAACTGGAATGACGAAATCGACACATACGAAAGCCGAATCACAACTGACCTGGCGCTTGGATTTCGCCCGACTAGCATGATAAACTTTACGATTGGTGCAAATAACATACTTGATGTTTATCCAACGCATCATGATGGAGGATTGACAGAAACTGGTGGAATGTGGGATGCAGTGCAAATGGGGTATGGAGGGGCGTTTTATTTCCTAAAAGTTGGAATGAGGTTGTCGACGAAGAAATAGTTTCTATGGCTGTAAGCTATAAGCAATAAGCTGTAAGCTAAATCCGCAATTGCTTCGCATGTGGTTCGGGACATTTTACGTAATAATTGAAAAGGCTGCGACAATAGAATACCTATTTGTATGAACTTTTCTTTGCGTTACTAACGTTTATGCATAACCTATAAATAAACGAATTCTCAACTTTTTCAAATCAATGCTAATAAGATCATGGCGAAGCCTTCCTAAATCAGCTTATAGCTTACAGCTTAAAGCTAATAGCTACCTCCACATCAATTGCCGTTACAGGTCGTGGAGCTTCCGGCTCCATCGAAAACTCGTTGATCACCTTCCTCCACCACCCCACATTCTTCCACTTCCCAAGTTTGTATCCAACCTGCTCATAAGTTGCAAACCACACAAAGCCGCATTTCTCATGAAATTTTACACTACGATCATTGGGGAGATTGATCACTGCATAAATATTTCTGAAGCCCTGGAGTTTTAATATTTCAAAAAGTGCTTGATAGAGTACATATCCAATTCTCTTTTGCAAAAAATCATCATGGATATACACTGAACTTTCAACACACCACTGGTATGCAGTTCTTTCTCGATGCCTCGAAGCATACGCGTATCCTGCAATCTTTCCATTTTCTTCAGCCACTAGCCAGGGATAGGTTTGGGTGTATGAACGGATGCGATCTGCAAAGGCTTCAATCGATGGGATTTCAGTTTCAAAAGTGAAGGATGTATCCCGGATATAGGGGCCGTAAATATCCAAAATAGATCCCGCGTCTTGAGGCTGAGCCATCCGTATTTTCATATTATAAAATAAATTATGTGTTTGATTTGTGAAAAAACTATAAGAAAACTAACAAATGTATCTGGAAAGATTAACTATTTTGCCCAAAACCCGGAAAACATGCAGGTAATAGTGATAAAAGTCAGGAATTATTTGAATTATGCTAATAACCACAAACTCGCCCTCTTCCCTTTTCTCACCATCCTCACTCTCGTTGCAATCTGCCTGTTTTTTCCCGGAATTCCATCAGCCTTTCCAACAAATCCTGCAATCAGTCCGGCGGATACTGCCTGGATGCTGACTGCCACAGCACTGGTGTTGATCATGACACCCGGGCTTGCCTTTTTTTATGGAGGGATGGTGAACAAAAAGAATGTGCTCAGCACCATGTTGCAAAGTTTTGTCTGCATGGTTTTGATTACCGTGTTGTGGGTTGTCTTGGGTTTCAGTCTCGCATTCGGTGATTCTATTGGAGGTATTATTGGTGATCCAAGAACTTTTTTCATGATGCGTGGAGCGCTCGAAGGAAATCCCTGGTCACTCGCACCCACAATTCCGCTGATCATTTTTGCATTCTTTCAACTCAAATTTGCAATCGTTACTCCTGCGCTCATTACAGGTGCATTTGCAGAAAGAATAAAATTCACTTCGTATTTAATATTCATCGTTCTCTTCTCGCTATTTATTTATAGTCCGCTTGCACATGCAACATGGCACCCTGAAGGAATATTATTTAAAATGGGTGTGCTTGATTTTGCTGGCGGAACAGTAGTGCACATGAGTGCAGGATGGGCGGCACTTGCTTGCGCGCTTTATTTAAGAAAAAGAAATGAACCAACACATAATCCTGCAAGAATTACTTACGTGATGCTTGGAACAGGATTATTATGGTTTGGCTGGTTTGGTTTCAATGCAGGATCTGCGTTCGGCGCAAACAATCTAGCAGCAGTTTCACTCGCAACAACAAGTACTGCATCAGCGGCAGCAGCATTTACATGGATTGCATTTGATATGATGCGCGGGAAAAAACCTTCAGCGATGGGAACGTGTATCGGTGCAGTTGTCGGTCTCGTTGCAATTACACCAGCAGCAGGATTTATTACTATCCCTCACTCAATACTCGTTGGCATTTTCAGTGCAATGGCCAGCAACGTAATGGTTTTAATTCGTACCCGCAGTTCGATCGATGACACGCTCGATGTTTTTCCCTGTCACGGAGTGGGAGGCATCATGGGCATGATCCTCACAGGAGTGTTTGCATACAATGGCATCAACCCTGCAGTGGCGGACAATGGTTTATTTTACGGCACATCAAAATTGTTCTACGTCCAGTTAATCGCCATGCTCGGGGTATCGGTCTTTGTATTTTTCGGAACAATGCTCCTGTTGAGGATCACCAATTGGATCACTCCACTAAGAGTTTCTAAGGAAGATGAATTGCTTGGATTGGATGTTACTCAACATGGAGAAAAACTTTAAGAAAGCTATTAGCTGTTGGCTTTTAGATGTCGCTCCAATTGCCTCGCATCAAAATTTCGCATTGATCAGCAAAATTCGAAGAGTCATAATATATTGATCATGCATTTTATTGTAAAACTTGTTTTGCAAATTCTACTTTCTCGCAGGATTTTAAGCTTGCACTAACTCTTCTCTCATCGCCCATTTCTCCTTATTTTTGCAGCCCTCAGGCGAGGTAGCTCAGGCGGTTAGAGCGCAGGATTCATAACCCTGCGGTAATGTGTTCAACTCCCATCCTCGCTACTTGAAAGTCTTCTTTTACAGGAGACTTTTTTTATACGCTAATTCAAGCTAATTCAACGCTAATTAATGATATGAATTACCAGGTTGTCAAATCAGCGCCAATCAAGTTTAGCATCAATTCGCGTTGAATATTATCGTTCCCCATTCGCGTCAATTAGCGTTGAACGCTTCCACACTTTGGGAAACATTGCATATAGATTTCAACTTATTTATTCACGTTATATAATAGTGATGTTCAATCATTTTCAAACAGGGTGAGCAATTGGCACGGAATTCTAAATACGTCATGAAAAGGAAATTGAAAACCAATGGAAACGGATTACTCACAAATGGAATTACCCGAATTGATAGACCTTATGACGGAGATGACTAACCGCTATTCGGAAGCCTTTCGCAGAAATAAACCGAATGCGGAGTTGGATAAATTAAGACATGAGTTGAAAAAATTAATGGAGGAAATAGAGCGTAAACACGGATGACGACCTATGGTCAATGTCCAATATCCAATGTCCAATAAAGCTTTAAGCTTCAGGAGTCAGGCTTCAAGAAAGCCTCAAGACTCAAGTCGTACAGCCTTAAGCTCCCCAAACTTGTATCAACGATATACATTTCAAGGTTTACGTGAAGCTTAAGAAATCTGAAATTAGAAATCAGAAATTCAGAGCCTCTGGTACCTTCAAACTTTAATCAACGATATAATTCCCAATGATAGGAGAATAACGAGAAACAAGAAACCAGAAACAAGAAACATATAAACCTAAATCAATAAGCCTCCATGTTCCCGCAAAGCTGAATCAACGAAATAAATATGAATGTTAAATAGGAAGCTTAAGAAATTAGAAATTTCAAAGATTTTTCTCCAGTACAATAAACTCCAAATGTTGCTTTGGCTGCCCAATTACGTTTGGACCTTCAAATGGTTGTACCTCTCCCGTTTTCGCATAACCATGACGTTCATACCATGCGATGAGTTCATGGCGAACAGAAACAACTCGCATATAAACAGATTTACAGGATCGATCAATAGCATAGTTTTCTGAATAAGACATGAGCTTCTTGCCTATTCCACCCGCCTGTTTTTCAGGATCAACGGTTAACATACCCAGGTACATACGGTCGCCATCTTTTTTTAAATAAACACAACCGATTAATTCATCAGCGTCTTCATATTTCAGAATAACAGAATGTGGATCATCAATTAATTCGCGTAAAGCCTGCTGGTGAATTCGGATTCCACCAAGCAGGTCAGCTTCAGTAGTCCACCCCTTTTTTGAATACTCGCCACGGTATGCACTATTGATCAATTTTTCCAATTCAGGGATATCGTTTACAGTGGCTTGTGAAATCATGATTGTATTGTTAAAAGCTTGTAGAACAAATTCTACAAATCCCGGCAAATTTCAATTATAAATCATTAAAAACAAATGTTATAGGCTGTAGCTCAGTTTTACTGCGGAGGTCTGTTATTTGAAGTTAATAGGCGCACTCTTTCCTCTGAATGGCACCTGCTTCACATAACAACATGCTGCATCGGACTGGTCGTGTCTTGCTACGCGTTTTACTGGGTATTGTTATCCTGGTAGTTACTGTATTTATATTGGTCCAGGTACCTGCGGTACAGAATTATGCAAAAGACCGTTTTGTGGTCTATCTCGAAAAGCGACTTAATACAAATGTTGAAGTCGGAAAACTTTACATAGATTTTCCGCGACACATCACCCTTGAAGATGTATACATCGAAGATCTTCAAAAAGATACACTGATCTCTGGCGGAGATATCAAGATCGATGTCAACATGGTGAAACTGCTGCGCAATGAATTCGAGATCCATAAAATTGAAATGAAGGATCTGACGGCGAAACTTAAACGCGAACTTCCGGACACCACTTACAATTTTCAATTTGTTCTCGATGCATTTATTCGTGATAAAAAAGATACTTCTGTCATCCGGGATACCACAGCGATTAAATTTATGCTTGATGAAGTTGTGCTGGACAATATCAATGTATTGTACAAAGATGTGATAAACGGAAGTGACATGCATGTGCGATTGGGGCACCTGGATACGCGAATGGATAATGTGGATCCACAAAATCTGGTATTTGATGTTCCACTTATGAATGTCAGCAATACGATTGTAACAATCCGGCAACATAAACCTATTATCGAACCGACCACAAAAGAAGAGGATCTCGCAGAGGCGGAAAAGCCCATTGCGATGAACATTGATTTCGATCGCATCAACCTTGACAATTTTGTGCTTGATTATAAAAATGATGTCTCAGCCTTATATACGTTTTTCAACATCGGCAACCTGAGAGCTATTGCTGATACCATTGATTTGCAGAGCCGGATTGTCCACCTACGGACGCTCGATCTTGACACTACAACAACTAGTATTCGCCTCGGTAAAAAAGAAGGTGCCCGAATTATTGAAAAAGAAATCAAACAAAACCTGCAGGCAGAAGCTGAAACGAATGATTGGCGTTTTGTAGTGGATTCATTACAAATCAATCGTAACAACTTTTCTTTTGACAACGACAATAATCCACGCACGGGTTATGGAATGGATTATTCGCACATGAAAGGAGATACCATTACGCTGCATGCAACTAATGTTTTATTTACACTTGATACTATTGCCGGAATAATCCAGAATGCACGTTTCAGTGAACAAAGCGGATTCGTTCTGCATCATTTGTCTGCTGAATTTTTATATGGTCCCTATGGTACCTATCTCAAGAACATGCATATCGTAACACCGGGCACTGATTTAAGAAATTATACAGAAATAAGATATGCATCACTGGACAGACTTGCTGAAGATGTTGGGCAAATGGAAATGTATGCTGAATTTGAAGAGAGTTATGTGCAGATTAAAGACATTCTCACTTTCGCTCCGATGTTGCGAAATCAACCCCTGTTTTCAAGACCATATGAGGTCTGGTATCTCGATGGCAACCTTGAAGGAAAACTTGCAAACCTTACAACAGATCGGCTGCGCATGCGTGGGATGCAGAATACAAACATCGATATCACGGGAAATCTGCGTGGATTGCCAGAACCAGATGCGATCGCGGGAAATATCGTCATTCATTCTTTCACAACTACCAGAAGTGATTTGAAAAGAATGGCCCCTGCGCTTCCTTCGAATTTTACAATTCCTGAAAGAATATCAGCAAGTGGAACATTAAGCGGAAGTCTTGCAAGGGTAAATGGAAACCTCAACCTGAATACATCACTGGGCGGCGCTACGATCAACGGCACATTTGGAAACCTTACCAATCCTGATCGCATTACATACAATGCACTCATCAATGCAAGAGGATTGCAACTGGGTACCATCATGGGAAATCCACAGATCGGAAATGTGACTGGTACCATACGCGCAAATGGAACCGGGTTTGATCCTGCGATCGCAAACATTAAAGCAAATGGGACCATCAATGCAATTCATTTAAATGGTTACACATACCGCAACATAAAATTTGATGGCAACATCGCTTCAGGCAATTATACTATCGATGCGGACATTAATGATCCAAATCTTGTTGCGCAATTAAAGGCAGAAGGTGCCATGGCCAATACGCAAAGCCTGCGCATAACAGGAATGATTGAAAACATAAACACTAAACCACTTGGACTGACAAAAGAGGATATGGCATTTCATGGTAAAATCGATGGTGATTTTTCAAACATTGATCCAAATAATCTTGCAGGAGAATTATTGCTGACTGAAGCTGTCCTGGTAAGTGGCGGTAAAAGATATGTTCTCGATACTGTGCGCGTAAATTCCGGTATCGATGCAAGCGGTCAACGCTACCTGACATTCGGCAGTGATGTTATTGGTTTAAATATTTCGGGTCAGTATCAACTCACACAGCTCGGCGTAATATTCCAGGATGCAATACAACCTTATTTCACAGTACTTCCGCCATCAACCCGTCCTGTTCTTGCACCTTATGATTTTACGATCAAAGGGTATCTCACTGATCAGCCACTTTTGAAATTATTGATACCTGGTCTTGGTCGAACGGATTCTGTTTACATCGATGGTGATTTCTCGAGTGTATCAGGATGGAATGCAACAGTGAAAGCGCCTTTACTTGAAATGAATGGAAACAGGTTCCGTGATATGACACTTGTGGCGCGAACGACAGATGGACGATTGCGTGTTGACGCAACAATGGCACAGTTTACGAGTGGAACGCAAATGGATATTTATAATGCTACCATTGGTGCTGACATTGCGAACAACAATATTGATTTCGATCTCAACATTAAGGACAAGGGAGGAAAAACAAAATACAATGTAGCAGGGCTGTTAACGCAGCCAACATTCCAGAGCTATGTGCTTTCGCTAAGTCCTGATTCACTCATGCTGAATTACCAGGACTGGACGGTGAATGCAACGAACAGGATCTATATCAACAGTAAAAATATTTCTGCCGATAACTTAACGCTTTCAAATGGTGAACAATCACTCACTTTGAACAGCCTGAATCCATCTCCTGGTTCTCCGGTAGATGCGATTTTTAAGAATTTCAAATTGTCAACGATCACTGGTTTCATGCAGGCTGATTCTGCATTCCTTGATGGTGAGTTGACAGGAACAGCAAGGTTATTGAGTTTTACACCACAGCCAACATTTACTGCTGACCTGAACATCCAGAATTTCCGGATGAACAATGATACGGTTGGTCATATTGCTTTGAATGTAAATAACCAGACTTCCAATACCTACGCTGTTGTTGCAAATATTACAGGATTTGGAAATGATGTTGTGCTTACAGGAAATTATCGCCCAACAGAGAACAACAGTCTTGATCTTGTCGCAGATGTTCGTGCATTGCAACTTGGAAGACTGCAGGGAATCTCCAATGGTATCATACGCGATGCAAGTGGATACATGACCGGTAAATTGAATGTTACAGGTACATTAACGGATCCGGACCTTGAAGGTGAACTTGGTTTCAAAAACTCGAGCTTCATCGTTTCAGCCATCGGATCTCAATTCCGCATTGATGACCAGAATATTTCTGTCCGTGACAATGGAATTTTCTTTAATGAATTTACAATCCGGGATTCTGCAAATAATGTGGCAGTAATTGATGGTGCAGCGTACACTGAAAATTTCGTGGATTATTTCTTCAACATGTATTTGAACACGAACAATTTCCGTGTGCTCAATTCAACCAAGAAGGACAACAAACTATTTTATGGCCAGCTCTACCTGACAAGCGATATAAACCTGATGGGTTCAAGTTTCCAACCCGTAGTGGATGGTAACCTTGTTGTGAATGATGGAACACGTATGACCATTGTTATGCCGCAGAAGGAACCAAGTGTTGAGCAAAGAGATGGAATTGTTCAATTCGTGGATTTCGATGCGCCTGGTATAGATTCCATTTATAACGAATTTGATTCAGTTCGGGTATCCAACCTGTTGGGATTTGATGTTTCAGGAAATATTGAAGTCACAAAAGGTGCAGAGTTTAACCTCATTATCGATGAAACAAATGGTGACTTCATCAACATGCGTGGCGAGGCAATGCTGACTGCAGGTATTGACAAAAGTGGGCATACAACACTTGTGGGATCATATGAAGTAGAATCAGGTGCATATGAAATTTCATTCAACTTCCTTCGCCGGAGATTTGAAATTGAGAAAAGAAGCCGCATTGTATGGACAGGAGAACCTACGCGCGCGCAACTGGACGTGCAGGCAAAATACATTGCGAATGCTGCTCCATTTGATCTCGTGAAAAATTATATCGCAGAAGCAAGTACTGTAATACGCAACACCTACCTGCAAAAATTACCATTCGAAGTTTATTTGAAGTTGACTGGCGAATTGTTGCAACCAGTTGTATCGTTTGATATCACACTTCCGCCTGAAAAGAACTATAACGTAACAAAAGAAATAATTACAACTGTCGATACACGACTTACACAATTACGTGAAGATCCTTCGGAACTCAATAAGCAGGTATTTTCCCTATTGCTGTTGAATAGGTTTGTGGATGAAAATCCATTTGACAACAGTGGTGGTGGTTTAAGTACACGCGTATTTGCAAGACAAACCGTAAGTAAAATACTTACAGAACAACTCAACCAGTTAATAAAAGGAACGCTTGCGGGCTTCGAAGTAAATTTCGATATCCTGTCATCTGATGATTATACAACCGGTGAATTGCGTTATCGCACAGACCTGAATGTTTCGCTTTCAAGACGAATGCTGAATGACAGGCTGGAGGTAAGTATCGGAAGCAATTTTGAACTGGAGGGACCGCAGAATTCAAACCAGCAGTCGAGCAATATTGCAGGTGACCTGATGGTGAATTATTTGCTGAGCAAGGATGGAAGATTCATTCTTCGATTTTATCGACGCAATGAGTACGAAGGAATAATTGAAGGTTACGTGGTGGAAACCGGTCTTGGTTTCGTGATGTCTGTTGATTACAACAAGTTCAATGAAATATTTAAAGGAAGAAAGATCAGAAGAGAAATGAAAAAAGAAGTGGAGCGATTGAAGCAGGTTAATGACAGTACAACGATTAAACCACCAGTTACAGACAGCACTACAAATTCACCATCGAATTAATGGCTCGACCAGTATCATATATCATTTTGGGGATTGCATTATTTAGTCTTTTTTCCTGCAGCACGACCAAAGACGTTCCTGAAGGTGATAAACTCTACACGGGTGCGCGGGTGAAAATCGATGGCGATGTATCAGCGCGTGAAAGAAAGATTTTAAAAACAGATCTTGACGGATTAACAAGACCAAAACCCAACTCCAGGTTTCTTGGCATTCTTTTCAAACTAATGATGAACAGCGTTCCTTTTCTGAAAAAAAGATTGGGAGAACCACCTGTCTTATTGAGTGAGCTTGATCTGGAAAACAATATCAAAGTATTGCAAAGTCATTTGGAAAACCGCGGTTATTTCCATGCAAAGGTGACGGGTGACACGGTTGTCAAATCAAAAAAGGCACATGCTGAATACGTTGCCATACCCGGTGTGCAATACAAGATCGCATCTGTGGAATTTGAAACCGACAGCAGTGTACTTACACAGAACATCCGCAATGCAATGGAAAAAACATTGCTTGAAGCAGGAGATCCATACGTGCTCGAAGTAATCAAAGCGGAACGTGTTCGCATTGATGCACACTTGAAAGAAAATGGTTTCTATTATTTTGATCCTGATTTTATTATCGCGCAGGTTGACAGTACAGTTGGAAATAATTCGGTGCGCATCAAATTGCGCGTGAAGCCTGGCACCCCTGATATTGCACGCCAGGTGTATACGATCAATGATGTTTTCATTTATGCAGACTACAGTCTCACAACTGCAGCCATTGATACAAACAAGGCCAATGCAGTTTTTCATGAAGGATATTATGTAATTGATCCTGAAAAACTATATCGACCCCTGTTGTTTGAAAATCAAATGCAGTTCAAGCCTGGTGAAATTTACAACCGCACCGATCATAACCAAACCATCAGCCGGTTGATCAACCTGAACATGTTCAAGTTTGTAAAGAACAGGTTTGAAGATGTACCGTGGAGCGATTCGGCAAAACTGAATGCATATTACTACCTCACCCCACTGCCAACGAAGTCATTAACAGCAGAAGTAAACACGCTGACAAAATCGAATAACGCGTCCGGCTCGCAGGTTTCATTTACCTGGAGACATCGCAATATGTTCCGTGC
>CAZCKF010000022.1:0-1532 GCA_964499155.1 uncultured Chitinophagaceae bacterium | reverse complement strand
GTGCAGGAGAACAGGTTAGACTTGAAGGTTATATTGGAACAGAAATACAATTCAATCCTGGAGACAGGCAGGGCTACAATACTTATCGTGCTGGTGCAGAAATGAATTTTACATTCCCGCGATTCGTTACGCCGATTTTTGAATTCAATCCAAAAGGAAGTTTTGTACCACGTACAAACATCCAGGGTGGATTTGACATTCTCAACAAATCAAGATTATACACTCTTAACTCATTCCGTCTGGGTTATGGATACATCTGGAAAAAATCAATCAGGCAGGAAAGAGAATTTTATCCGATTAGCGTAACATATGTACAGCCATTCAAAATTACACAGGCATACCGCGACAGCATTCGTAAAGACAGCACCCTGCTGAAGCCAATTGAAAGACAATTCATACTTGGTTCTTTTTTCAAAATCAATTACAATGAACTTGTTGGACACATCCCCCAAAATGCAGTCTACAGCAATTTCGTTCTTGATCTCTCGGGCAACATTGCAGGATTAATTACACGAGGCAATGCAAAAGAAGGCAAGCCTGTAAAAATCCTGAACGCAGAATTCGCACAGTATATCAAAGCAGAAGAAGATTTTCGTTTCTATCGAAAAATAAATGAGGGAGCTGTCTGGGCCAATCGCATCATCGTGGGTCTCGGCATTCCATATGGCAATTCACTTGAACTTCCATTTGTAAAACAATTCTTTGTTGGTGGCAACAACAGCTTGCGCGGCTTCCGCAGCCGTTCAGTCGGACCCGGCGCTTACAAAGCTCCGCTCAGTACCCGTTACTTACCAGATCAAACAGGTGATATTAAATTGGAGATGAATACTGAATTCCGTTCACGCCTCTACAGCATGATCCATGGCGCAGTATTCATCGATGCCGGTAACGTCTGGCTATGGAATGAAAACCGGCTCAAACCCGGTGGTAAATTCAGCAAAGATTTCCTTTCCGAAATCGCAGTCGATGCCGGTGTCGGCGTTCGTCTCGATCTCACCATCTTCGTCATTCGCTTCGACGTCGCATTCCCACTTCGAAAACCATGGTTATCCAAAGGTGAACAATGGGTGATCAATAACCTGGGGTTGAATACAACTGAAGGAAGGAGGGAAAATATTGTTTATAATTTGGCGATTGGGTATCCGTTTTAGAACACGGATTACACGGATTAAGACGGATTTCACTGAAAAGGATTTAGGATATTATCTTGATTTTAATAAGCTTAACATCCATCGTGTCCGAAAAAACAAAAAGATATCTGGATTTTGTTCCTCTAATGATTTTGGTTGGGTCGGCTATTCATCTACTCTGGGTGATTTTCACTGACAATTTTAGTGGGAGACATTATATTGGAATTTTATCGAGGGAATACTGGGTGGAAATAATGAGTCGAAATAAATGAAACTCCATATGTAATTTTCAAAAGTAGAACTCAATTTGCTTTGAAAAATAAAATATCTGAATGGTTTTGGCCAGTTGTTTTTCTCATACTGTTAGTATATATAATTGACAATTGTCGCGTAAGACGTTTT
>CAZCKF010000021.1:10765-15485 GCA_964499155.1 uncultured Chitinophagaceae bacterium | reverse complement strand
AACCTGGCCACCGCGACTGCGAATTTTATTGACGTCAGTCTTCACCACAATCATCATTGAATCAAGTTGCTTTCCCACAATGGGTGGAAGCCTGTTACTTCTGCTGAAATATTGCCAGATATGTTTTACCTCGCCCTGCAGGTTTGTATCCTTGACAAACTCGTTCGTCATCTTTGTTTGTCGTTCAAAGGTTACAGTTCCAAATTCTGGTGGAAATGCTGGGTAAATAAAAATGGTGCTGTCTCGTGCGCCAAGTTTCATTCGATGCAACAGCGCATTCAAACCCCAGTTTTCACGATCAAGAAAGATCAATTTTGATTCAGCAAGGTTTGATAGTGCAAATGACGCTCTTTGAGCAGGTGTTTCCTCTTTATAATGTTTTAAATTTTCATTGGGAATTCTTTTGCTGCCAGGAGATACTGAAAAAAACAATCCTTCAGTAACATCGATCAATACCCGGCCTTTAAAATCTTCATCATTCGCCAGGTGTTCAAGAACCGGGATGGGTGAACTTCCTTCCATCGCGAGTTGAACTGCATTTTCCCCTGTGATTTTTTCCCAGGTTTCTATATCGAGGTCATACTTAATTCGGGAGGATCCGATGAAGATGGTACTCTTGTCAATAGGATCATACACATCTCTTCTTGCGTTTGAAAACAGCGGACCGGCATCATCGTATGATACGGGAAAGCCGCGGCCTCTTAAATAATATTCCCAGCAAAGTGTTGAAACAGCTACGAGTATGAAAGCGAGGATGCCTGCTTTCATCATGTGTGGTGTACGCATGTCAGTTTGATTTTGATTCTTGGTTCGCAGGTAGGGAAAAAAATCTCGGCGTGGTTGATTAAGGGGTCAAAATAGAGTTTTTTTCTTATTTCTACCTAACCAATAAAGGGGATTTGCAGGTGCCCGGTTCGTGGTATTTTCTTTTAACAAGGAAACCCCGACCTTAACTCTACCAAAAAAACTGCGTCTTATGATCAGGATCTTTTTACTGTGCATGGTGTTTTCCCTTGTGTGGACTACACTGTTTTCACAGATCACCATTAACCTTCGCAGATCCTTTATTGATTCATTCAAGAACCGGCTCACCATTGAAGCAAAGAATTTTGAAATTTATTATTCCCACAAAAGACCTAATTCTATTTCAGCAGATGGAAAGAAGGATGGCGATCTTCATTTTTCAGGATATCAACGCAAGATCGGAATGCCACTTGTGGCGGAGATAATGAATGCTCGCATGAATTCCGGTGCTGTTGAATTTGTAAAACTCAATCAGGGACAAGGCGTTCCACAAAATAAAGTTGATATTTCCGGAGTATGGAGATTGTGGTGCGAGCATCCTGGCAACATCAACACGTTTCGACAGGGAAATGGTCCCCTGGAAATTGAAGATACCAATCCACCTCATGTCTTCGAGATACACCCGGTGACTAAAATTGATACGTTTAATTTATTGCCCACCTTTCTTGAAATTGATGGTTTTGGTTATAAAGATGCAACCACTGCATTCAACCTGTATTCCAATATGCGGTGCAAGATCACACGCAAACAGGGAAGAGTGCATATTGAAACAAATGGCATTGGATATAATTATGTGGATTTCTGGATCAAGTTCAATGACAAGCCTTCAACGGGAAAAGTGACCGATGGTGCTCTTGTATTTTGCAAAATTTTTGACGGCGAATTTGATCCAGATGAAGAAGAAGAAAGCGAATATTTGATCTCTCACAAAATGCGCATTGGTTTTGTAAAAGGTACTGACCTGTACAATATTGCGATGACAAAAAACAAGGGTGATTACATGCACATCGTGGGTATGCCGAGGATTAACCTTGCAATCCTTGCATGGCGAGTTGATAATGCAACAACAAGACCTGAAGTTCTGCAATGGAATTTACCACTTGAAATGATTGGATTGGGTGAGATCAGGTAAGGATCAACCCATGTAACTAAGAAGCTTACCAGAAATGTTTTGAAGTTCTTTATGCGAATGTGGTTTGGTAAACATGTCAACCCCAAACCTTTTGCAAAATGCTTCATCAGCTGGAGAGCGGGAACTTGTGAAGACAACCACCGGAATTTCTCTTGTATTTGATTCACTTTTTAAAATGAGCAGGGTTTCTCTGCCATTGAGCACTGGCATGTTTAGATCCAGGATAACAAGTGAAGGCAGATTATTTTTATTCTCCGTGCGTGATTCAAGATAATTGATGGCTTCGAGGCCATTTTGAGCAACAACAACTTTTACAGAAGGGTTTGCATCAGTAATTGTTTCAGAAAGAAATTCCCGATCATCTGCATCATCATCCACATATAATATGATATTCTCTCCCCTGGGCACTTATTGCAAAAGTATCTAAATATGTATCGAATCCTGCTTTTTGTTTTTTAGTTCAGCCATATCCGCAGAATAGGGAAGGATTATAGTGAAAGTTGTGCTCTTGTGCGGCTGGCTTTGTACTGAAATATTACCCCCATGATTTTCAACAATTTTCCTGCACAGTGCAAGTCCAATCCCTCTCCCGCTGTTAGCATGTAATCTTTTAAATAATTCAAAAACATGTTCACTGAATTCCTGCTCAAACCCAACTCCCCGATCTGCCACCTCAATCCGGATGTAATCGCTGTATTTGTATTTCTCTTTTATTTTTTTGTACCTGTTCAATTGCAACTGGTCTGCTGTAATTGTCACAAATGCATGCTCATCTTTTTTTCTGAACCGAATGGCATTTGACAGCAAATGATAAAACAACATATTAACCTGGTCACGATCGGCTTTCAGTATTGGTAGTTCCTTCATTTCTACGTAGAGGACAACGTCGGGGAATTCAGATTTCAACTGGAGTTGCACATTGTCAACCACATCATTCAAGTTCAACACCACAGGTCTTAAATCAGTATCATTTAACCACACATATTGTTGTAATCCGGAAACCACTGCCTGCATCTGCCCTGTAACCCTCATCATTCGTTCAACAATTTTTGCTTCGGCCAGTTTGTCTGCATCAAGCTCGGGCAACATGCTGGCAAAAAATGCAAGCTTTCGAACAGGTTCCTGCAAATCGTGTGTTACTACTCGATTGAATTGCTTTAATTCTTCATTTTGCTTCTGAACAAGATCAAGTTGCTGGTCAAGATGAACCATATTGTGTTGCAATTGCTCTCTTGCTTCAGTCAATACCGTATTCTCCTTTAATGCCAGCTCAGCGGATTTTTTCGCACTGATAAGCTCATCTTCAAATTTCTTACGGTTATACACAGGAATGCCGACATACAAATCAATTACATCACCATCAACTTTTGCCCGCCTGGCATTAAATAATAAGGGTATCTCATTTTTATCTTTCGTGTGTAAGGTTATATAAATTTCTTCTGCATGCTCCTGCATGCGCAGCAATGGGAAAAAATGTGTTTGGTGAAAAATTTTTGTTGCTATTGGAAAGAGTATGTCAATGTTTTTTCCGACAAGCTCAACTTTCTCATATCCAAGCTGACTACATGCGAGTTGATTGACATTTTGGATAATGCCGTCATCGGAAGTTGTAATACAGAAACATGGCGCATGATCCAGGTAATCTTCCATTACTTGTTTTTAGCCAGGTATTCTTTTATTAGTGAAATTGTTTCTTCTGGTTCACTCATATGAGGACAATGACCTGTTGCCTTCATAACACGCAATGTACTTTGCGGTAAATTTTCGGCGAGGTAATCTCCAACAACATTTGGTGCGATAATATCTTCAGAACATTGGAGGATCAACGAAGGAATTTTATTTTTCTTCAAATCAATCCTGTTGTCTGAGAAAAAAGTGACTTCAGCAAATTGTCTTGCGATAACAGGATCGGTTGAGCAAAAACTTTCCTCCAGTTCCTTTCCGAGTTCAGGGCGATCCTTATTTCCCATGATGTTTGGTGCAAGAAAATTTGCCCAGCCGATATAATTTTTTTCCATGGTATCCAGCAAACCCTCGATGTCCTTTCTTTCAAAACCTCCCGTGTAATTCCCATCATTGATGTAGCAGGGTGATGGCCCAACCATGATCAGTTTTTCAAAATAACGAGGCTGTTCCAATGCAGCAAGCAACCCTATCATGGAACTAACAGAATGGCCCACAAAAATTACATTATTCAATTTGAATTCTTCGCATATTTCTAGTATGTCCCTTGCATATCCCTGGAGAGAAGAATATCGTTCCTGGTTGTAAGCAGAAACATCTGATTTGCCTGCACCGACGTAATCAAACAAGATTATTTTATAATCATTTTCAAATGCAGAGGTGATATAACGCCACATGTTTTGGTCACAACCAAAACCATGTGCGAACATCATGGGCTGGGTGCCATTTCCAAAAACTTTTACATTGTTACGCCTCGCTACCGACCCATTTAATCTCTCTGTGTTTTTCTCTGTAGTTATCATTGTTTGTTATTGAATGAAAAACTACGAAAAAACCGCGTTCAGGCACATTATGCAGTCGCAATTGACCCATTTAATTGACGTAATCACACACGTTGGAAAAGGAAATTGATCCTTAGGTTTACACCGTCAATTATATTTTTATTTTTAACTAAATCATATGAGAGTTTTAAAATGGATTGGACTTGTTCTCCTGGTACTCATTGCCATTCCGCTGATTGCCGGCATATTTATAAAAAAAGATTATAGTATTGAACGTGACATCGTAATCGACAAACCCAAAACCGAAGTATTCGATTAT
>CAZCKF010000021.1:6895-10755 GCA_964499155.1 uncultured Chitinophagaceae bacterium | reverse complement strand
CAACCAGGATCATTACAATAAATGGGTGATGATGGATCCAAATATGAAAAAGAGTTTCCGCGGTACTGATGGAACAGTTGGTTTTGTATACGGATGGGATGGGAATAAACAGGCTGGAGAAGGCGAACAGGAAATTAAAAATCTTGAAGAGGGCAAACGCATCGACATCGAATTACGTTTCAAACGCCCCTTTGAATCAACAGGGCATGCCCACATAATTACTGATTCTGTGAATGCTAACCAGACAAAGGTTACATGGGGAATGAAAGGAAGAAACGGATATCCATTGAACGTAATGAATTTGTTTATGGAGAGTATGTTGGGAAAGGAGATGGATAAGAGTTTGTTGTTGTTGAAGGAGAAGCTGGAGAAGCAATAGAAAATTTCAAGATTTCTAGATCTCAAGATTTCTAGATTGGCTTCGTAGCTGATTTTATTTAAAAACTACTAAAACAAAAACCATGATGCTTACAAAAGAAACGGTCTACACAGAAGACGTAGCCGGTAAAAAGATCAAAGTCGTCAGGGAATTTGACGCACCTGTACAAAAAGTATGGGATTACTGGACACGAAAAGAATTACTTGACCAATGGTGGGCACCACGGCCATGGAAGGCAGTGACGGAATCTTTAGATCTCCGTGATGGTGGAAGATGGTTGTATTATATGCAGGGGCCGGAAGGTGAACGTCATTATGCGAAGGTCGAATACACAAAAGTGAATCCAGGTAAATCTTTTTCAGGTATTGATGCTTTTGCTGATGAAAAAGGAAACACACTTGACACAATGCCCAACATGGGATGGGATGTACGTTTTACTCCTGTTGATGACAGAACACGTGTTGAAGTGGATATTACATTCAAGTCAGAAGAAGACATGAGAAAAATTGTTGAAATGGGATTTAAGGATGGGTTTGCAGCGGGGCATAATAATTTGGATGAGCTGCTGGAAAGAGAGGGATAATTATTTCAAGATTTCTAGATTTCAAGATTCGCGTCGTAGGATGCTATGTTTCGTGTTAGCGAATAATATTTTACGAAGCGAATCTTCTTTTGATAGAAAGGGGGAGATGTATTTATCCGTGAAATCACTGCCGTCGCTGAAGATCGGGCGGGCATGTTCAGACATCAGGAAATGCTCGGCCTTCCTTCTGTTTCATGGTGTGCAAACGAATTGAATTTATCGGCCAATTATTTGGTGATCTTATCAAAAAAGAAACAGGAAAAACAGCGCAGGATTATATTCAAACAAAGGTCATCCCTGGCAAAACAAAAAATATTCGATACTTCAAAATCAGTCAGTGATGTTGCTTATGAATTAGGGTTTAAATACCCTCAACATTTCACGAGTTTTTTAAGCAGCAGGTTGGGAAAACGCCGGTAGAGTACAGGCGGCTGAACTAATGTAATTTTGATGCTAAGATTAGTTACCGCTGGTCTTAATAATTAATTTGCTGTGTGTCATAAAAAAATTATTGAATGCACAGATTTTGTGAGCAGTGTATTCTTCTGTACGTAATTTTTCAACTGTTATTTACTGGCGTACGAGCGCAAAACAACGACAGTGCTGCAATGCATGCAAAGCTTCCTGGGGTTTTCAGCATCGGCGCAGGCATTGAGCATGGATTTATTTTTGCTCACTCTCCATTTGTTCAGAATACAAAAGGTGCTAATCCAACCGGGATTGAAATCAGTTTTAGTTGGGAAAAAAACGATGCAGCTACCTGGCAACTGTGCAATTGCTATCCAAGAAGAGGATTGTTAGTTTCCTTCTATAATTATGATACTAAGATCCTTGGAAAGGGAATCATTGCTTCCTATTTTATTGAACCCAATTACAAATTGGGCAAAAGAAATTTTTTTTCAATTAAAGGCGTTGCAGGACTCGCATACCTGACCAGTCCATTTGATTCAATAAAAAATCCCGGCAATCAATCTTATAGTACCGCCGTAAATGGTTATTTGTTGCTTGGAATTGGATCATGGTTTCGACTCAGTGATCAATGGTGGTTGAATGGTTCGGTAAACTACCAGCATATTTCGAATGGTGGTTTCAGTCAGCCTAACAAGGGAATTAATTGGCCAACTGTTGGTTTGGGAGTAAGGTACCAGCATGAAACCAGGGAATATTATTCTGGAAGACGCAGTAAAGAAAAATCCTGGAAGAGTTATTCACCACGCTGGGATATTGCCATATCAGGTATGGCAAAAAAAGGAAGTGATGAACGTGGCCAAAGTAAAAGAATGCCCCTGGTTGGATTGAATTTTCAGGGAAGCAAACAGGTCGGCCGAATTAATCTGCTGTCTGTTGGCACCGATATATTTTATGATGAATCCCTGCGGATGAGATTAAAACGTGATTCTATTAATACAAGTGCAATAAAAGCCGGAATATCATTGGGCCATGAATTTCTCCTCGGCAAATTTCTATTCAGCCAGCGACTTGGTATTTATTTATTCGATCAGACACCCTATTACGATCGAATTTTTCATCGATGGGGAATACATTATATGTCGCAAAAGAATTGGGGAATTGGGTTTAGTCTGCTGGCCCATCGGCATGTTGCAGATTTTGTTGATCTGAGGGTTAGTTATTCATTGAATAGAATAAAAAAATCCAAGTGATAAATAAAATCATCGAAATGATGATAAATATAATCTTCAAAATTAAATGTCCGCCTTCGCTGAAGCTTCGGCGGGCACGTAGCCCCGACAAGAATCCCCGCCTGAATGACTTCTGTCGGGCAGGGAACTTGTATCTAAAGTTTGGGAAACTTCTATTCTATCCCCGCCCGAACGAATTAGTAGCCCGGACAAGAATCGAACTTGTATCTAGAGTTTAGGAAACTCCTATTCTATCCATTGAACTACCGGGCCAATATATTTTTCATCATTCGGTCGGGCGGGCATTGAACTACGGGGCCGAAAAACGGGTGTCAAAAATAGCGATTATCAGGCAGAAAGTTGAGTTACTCTTTGACCTCAATCTTGTTCAACTCTTGTATATTAGAACAACAACCAATCACCATGCGCATTACGACTCTACTATTATTACTTCCTTTTATTGCATTCTCCCAGTCACTTCCCTCCATCGAAGAGAAAACCAAAAACCTGAAAAGATCAGACGGCTACATTCCCTTCTACTGGGATGATGCTGCGGGGAAGATATGGCTCGAAATTAATAAGACTGATACCGAGATCTTGTACTACACATCAATGCCTTCGGCAATTGGCTCGAATGATATTGGACTGGATCGTGGAAGGCTTGCAGGCATTCGCATTGTTAAATTCAATCGCGTGGGCAGAAAGCTGATGATGGTGCAGCCGAATTATGATTATCGCGCCATCACTGAAGATCCTGCGGAAAAGAAAGCAGTTGAACAATCATTTGCACAATCAACACTTTGGGGTTTCAGTATTGAAGCGGAAAGTGGAAACCGGTACCTGGTGGATGCAACTGATTTTTGCTGCGTGATGCAACAGGGGTTGGCAGCCAGCTCAGGCAAATGCAACAGGGCAGTTTTGTATTTGATAAATCACGTTCAGCCATCTACCTGCCCATGTCGAAAAATTTTCCGGAGAATACAGAATTGGAAGTTACAATCACCATGGTGAATAATGATGGCGTGGTTGGCAACAATTTGTCATCCGTTGTGCCGTCCAATGAAGCTGTGACTTTTCGCATCCATCATTCATTTGTGAAATTGCCTGATAACAATTACAAGCCACGCAAATTCGATCCCCGCAGCGGGTTTTTCAATATGTCGTACATGGATTACAGCACACCTGTACAGGAACCCGTGCTGAAAAATTTCATCGTTCGCCATCGACTGGAAAAAAAAGATCCGAATGCCGCAAGGAG
>CAZCKF010000021.1:0-6885 GCA_964499155.1 uncultured Chitinophagaceae bacterium | reverse complement strand
ATAATGGCGTGCCTGAACCCATTCGTTCTGCACTTGTTGAAGGTGCGCAGTGGTGGAACCAGGCTTTTGAAGCTGCAGGATACATCAATGCATTCCAGGTAAAAATTCTTCCTGCCGATGCTGATCCAATGGATGCACGTTACAACGTGATCAATTGGGTGCATCGCTCAACACGCGGATGGAGTTATGGATATACAGTGGCTGATCCGCGCACGGGAGAAATTATTAAGGGACATGTTTCTCTGGGTTCACTTCGCGTGAGACAGGATTACATGATCGGCTTTACTGAAGAAGAACAAATGGGCAGAATGACTGCAAATGATCCGCGTTTGCAGCTTGCATTAAATCGCCTGAAGCAATTGTCTGCACACGAAGTGGGTCATACGATTGGACTCGCACACAATTATGCAGCAAGCGTAGTGGATCGTTCAAGTGTTATGGATTATCCTCATCCTGCTGTCAAACTCAATGCCAACGGTACGTTTGATATATCGAAGGCATATGATCTGAAAATTGGTGAATGGGACAAGATATCGGTTGGTTATGGATACCAGGATTTTCCAGATGGCGTGAATGAAGAAAGAGAATTGGATAAATTCATCAACAATGCATACGCCAAAGGATTCAAATTTATCAGTGACCGTGATGCGGGTGGTATTGAAACACTGCATCCTGAAGCACACCATTGGGACAATGGCATAAATGCAACGGATGAATTACAAAATGTGATCAAGGTGCGTGCAAAAGCACTGCAGGAATTTGATGCAGACAATCTTCGCAATGGTATGCCCATGGCAATGCTGGAAGATGTACTCGTTCCCATTTATTTATTTCATCGCTACCAGGTAGTTGCTGCTTCCAAAACAGTTGGAGGCATGTACTACACCTATGCAGTAAAGGGTGATGGTCAAACTGTGGTTACACCAGTAACAAAAGCAGAACAATTAAAAGCGTTGCAAACCATCATGACAACTCTCGATCCATCGTTTCTGAAATTACCTGATCATATTGCCAAACTTATACCTCCAAGACCTGCAGGTTATGCAATCACGCGGGAATTATTTACAAAACGCACCGGCCTCGGATTTGATCTTCTCAGCATTGCAGAAACTTCTGCAGATCTGTCGATCTCTATTTTACTGAACCCGCAACGAATGAATCGAATGGTACAATACAAAGCACAGTACGGTGGTCTCGGCCTGGATGAAATGCTTAATATGCTGATCAATGCAAGTTGGAAGTCGCCTCGCAGATCGGGTTTGGAATCCTTGATACAAATGCAATCGGAACAGATACTGCTTACCTACCTTCTTGCAAGAAGTATTGATGAAACAAATTCATTTGCAACGAGGTCTGTGATTGCAAAAACACTTGAAGATTTAAAAGGATTTATTGAAACAAAAAAGAAAACGTCAACCGATGTTGCTTACACTGGACATATGTTATTGGCACTCGAGAGAATGAAAGATCCCACAAAGGCGAAACCGACGGTACATGCGGCAATGCCGCCCGGAGCGCCGATTGGATGCGAATAAAAGATTCGAGACTCAATAATCGAGATTCAATATTCAAGTGAAGACTCAAATCGATCCTTCATTCTTTCAGAGAACCTTTGTTTAAGGTTAAAAGATTAATCATTAATTGCCAACGTTTAAAAGAAATTAAAGATTAATTAAAAAAATGCTTTGGCGTTATCACCAATGCCAGGAAATAAAAAGAAACCGCCGTTGTCGGTGTTTTCACCGACAACTCGATAAAAGATTCGAGATTCAACAATCAAGAATTAATATTCAAGTGAAGACTAAAATCGATCTTTCATTCTTTTTGAGAACGATTGCTTAAGGTTAAATATTAATTGTCAACGTTTCAAGAATCCCATCTTTGCTGCACTGGTGGTCAAGCAAGATTTTAGAAACAATATTAAAGTGAAAACTCAAACCGTTATTTCATTCTTTTCGTGATAGATTGATTAGGCTTTAAACAAATATGAGTAGCTTTAAAATCTCCCTGATCCAATTTAATATCATGAATCAAAATCCAAAACTAACTGATCAAGTAGAAGATGCTGCTGAAAATCCACGGCGTGATTTTCTGAAACAATCCTCTCTTATTGCAGCACTCGCGAAGGCTCCCTCTGCATTGGTAAAGGCTGCAGAAACAAAATGGGATGAAAGAGCGGCTGAGTATTTTGAAAAAGTACCGCTTACAATCACGATCAATAATAAAAGTCATGAATTATTGATTGAACCACGCGTTACCCTGCTTGATCTTTTACGCGAACAATTAAATCTGACTGGTACAAAAAAAGGTTGTGATCATGGACAGTGTGGTGCATGTACAGTTCATGTAGATGGGAAACGAGTGCTTTCCTGTTTGTCGCTTGCAGTAATGCAGGATGGAAAAAAAGTCACCACCATTGAAGGTCTTGCAAATGGAGACAACCTGCATCCCATGCAGGAAGCATTTATAAAACACGATGGATTTCAATGTGGTTATTGCACACCAGGACAGATCATGTCAGGCATTGCCTGCATTCGTGAAGGTCATGCGAATTCAGATGACGAGATCCGCGAATTCATGAGTGGTAATATTTGCCGGTGTGGAGCTTATCCAAATATTGTAAAAGCGATTGCTGATGTAAAAAAAGGAGGACAAACATTATGATCAATTTTGATTACATACGCGCTTCCTCCGCAAAGACTGCAGTCGATGCAATAAAAAAAGATGTGAACGCCATGTTCATTGCAGGTGGTACCAACCTGGTTGACCTGATGAAGAAAGGCATTACCAATCCACCTAAACTGGTTGACATTACGAGGTTGCCTTTGAAAGATGTGAGGAAGGATGGGAAAAAATTAATGATTGGTGCATTAGCGCTGAACAGTGATGTATCTGAACACGAATTGGTACGCAATGAGCAACCCTTGCTTGCACTTGCATTAAAAGCGGGTGCATCCCAACAGATTCGTAATATGGCAACGGTTGGTGGCAATATGATGCAACGTACACGCTGTCCATATTTCTACAATACAGATTTGCCCTGCAACAAACGCGTACCCGGATCAGGATGCGGCGCATTGAAAGGATACAATCGCATGCATGCCATTTTTGGTGCATCAGATAAATGCATTGCAGTTCATCCGAGTGATATGTGTGTTGCACTTATTGCATTGAATGCAACTGTTCTTGTAACGGGACCAAAAGGAGATCGCACAATTCCTTTCCAAAATTTTCATCGCCTTCCTGGCGAAACGCCTCAAAAAGATAATACACTTGAGAAAGGTGAATTAATTGTGGGTGTTGAAATTCCCGATAATACATTACAACAACATGTCCATTATTTAAAAGTAAGAGACCGCACATCTTATGCATTTGCCCTCGTGTCAGTTGCTGCTGCTGTTCAATTGGAGGGTGATACCATCAGGGATGTTCGTTTGGCGATGGGAGGTGTTGCCCACAAACCATGGAGACTCACAGAGGCTGAAAACTTTTTAAAAGGCAAGAGGGCAACAACAGCTATGTTTCAGCAGGCAGCGCAGCTTGCCATACGAAACGCGAAAGGGTATGGACATAATAATTTCAAATTAAAACTTGCGCCCAACAGTATTGTCGAAGCATTAAATATCGCAACAGGAAAAAGTTAATTATGGAAAATGAATTTTTTTTCGATACAAACCCACCCATTGACCGCGTTGATGGAATACCAAAAGTAACAGGCACTGCAAATTTTGCAGCAGAATACAAAATTGCAGGTGTGGTGTATGGAATGTTGGTGGGCAGTACAGTTGCGAAGGGCCGGATCAAATCCATTGATACAAAAAATGCAGAACGTGCGGCTGGTGTGCTTGCAGTAATCACACATTTAAATGCACCGGAAATTCCAGGTTATCGAACCGGTAAGGATCCGTCAAAGCCACCAACAGGCGGACAACCATTGCGGATCTTCAGCAACAATGAAATTTTTTATTATGACCAACCCATTGCATTAGTAATTGCTGATACTTATGAAAAAGTTTTGCATGCAGTGAAGCTGGTGAAAGCACAATATGAAAAAACAGAACACAAAACTGATCTTGAATCCAATTTAAGTAACGCAAAGGTTCCAACTGGTCCACGGTTTGAAGATTACAAACGTGGTGAAGTGGATGCTTACAAGAATGCTGAAGTAAAACTTGAGTTGGAATATGATCAGCCAATCGAAGTGCATAGTCCCATGGAACCAGGGAGTATCATTGCCAAATGGGAAGGAAGTAATAAGGTAACAGTCTATACAAAAACGCAGGGCGTTCAAGCATCTCAACGTTCGATACGGGATGCATTTCAAATTCCGATCGAAAACATTACTGTTCACGCAGAGCACATTGGTGGAGCATTTGGTATGGCACTTAGAACATGGCCGTATGAAATTGCTGCGATCATGGGTGCACAAAAAGTAGGCAAACCGCTAAAACTTGTTTTGCATCGTGAACAGATGTTTACAAATGTTGGACATCGTCCTGCTACTATACAAAAGTTGGGCATTGGTGCTACAAGAGACGGGAAACTTACAGGTATAACACACGAGGCTACTGCCAACACTTCAGTCTATGAGGAATTCACTGAAGCCACGGTGAATATTTCAAAATTTTTATACGCCTGCCCGAATGTAACAACGCGTTATCGCCTTGTTCCTTTGAATGTGTGTACCCCTATATGGATGCGCGGTCCTGGCGAAGCAACCGGATGTTTTGCATTGGAATCTGCCATGGATGAACTCGCGCACGAACTCAAACTCGATCCCATTGAGTTTCGTATCCGAAATCATGCAGATACTGATCCCGAACGAAAAATTCCATGGTCAAGTAAATACCTGAAAGATTGTTACCAGCTCGGCGCTGATAAAATTGGATGGAATAACAGGCAGTTGCAACCCAGATCAATTAAAGATGGAGAATGGTTAATTGGTTATGGAATGGGAACAGGATCATTCGGGGCATTCCGCGGATCTGCATCTGTAAAGGCCATTTTGCATCCTGATGGAAGATTGATCCTGCAATCTTCAGTCAATGATATGGGTCCGGGTACAGCCACGATGATGACGACCATTGCTTCAGAATCATTGGGACTGCCTCCAAAAAAGATCACCGTGCAAATGGGAAGTACTGGTTTACCTCCGGGACCAACACAGGGTGGATCAATGGTTACATCAACTGTTGGTTCAGCTGTGTATGAAGTATCAAATGCATTAAAAGAACAAATCGCAACATACGCAAGCAAAGAAGGATCCGTATTTCACAATGCAAACATCCACCAGGTGAAAGTGGAAGATCTTGTTTTTACAGAAACGGGCGTATCATCAAAAGCCAATCCTTCAATTAAGATTTCCTATGCGGATATGTTCCGGCAAAATAATTTGCCAACACTTGAAATAACAAAAGAGTCGAGTGGACAGCAGCAGCCCTACTCCATGTATTCCTTCTCTGTACACTTCATTAAGCTGCGTGTTCATTCATTGACAGGTCGTATCAAACTGGATCATGTTGTTTGTACTGCAGATGCAGGAACGATTGTGAGTCCAAAAACAGCTGAAAGTCAATTGATCGGAGGAGCAGTTGGCGGCATCGGTATGGCATTGATGGAAGAAATTTTTATTGATCATCGCTATGGCAGAATGATCAACAACAATTTTGCGGACTATCACGTGCCTGTGAATGCTGACATTCCCGTCGTGGATGTAATATTTGTAAATAAAAAAGACCCATACACAAATCCAATGGGTTCAAAAGGGCTTGGAGAGATTTCTTTGATCGGCATGGCACCTGCTGTTGCGAATGCGGTGTTTAATGCAATAGGAAAACGAGTGCGGTCCTTGCCTATAACAGCGGATAAGCTATTGTAAGATTCGAGACTCAAGACTCGAGATTCAATATTCAAGGGAAGACTTAAATAGCACGGCTTTTTGACGGTAATGTTTAAGTAAGAAGAAAGAATCAAGTTGTGTCGTTTGCTGATATTCGAAAATTAAACCAATATATCCTTGAAAATTGAGATGATGTTATTACCCCAATTCAATGAAATTCAGTAAATATTTTTCTTGAAGTTTACTACGAAGTATTGGACATTGAATACTGGAAATTGGATATTGGACATTGGACATTAATATTGACATTGTATCATTGCATGAATAATTTTCAAACCTATTCCGCATAATACTTCATGCAAAGTCACTTTATCCAATACGTTTACCTGGTTCTGATAATACTTGCATTGGTGATGGTTGCCAACAAAATTCGGGTGGCCTATCCAATTATACTCGTTTTGGGAGGACTTGCATTGAGTATGACCTCAGTGTTTCCGAATGTGACCATTGATCCTGAAATGGTGTTTTTTATTTTTCTCCCTCCGCTTCTTTATGAAGCCGCCTGGCAAACATCGTGGAAAGAATTTTGGAGATGGAGAAGAGTTATTACAGGATTTGCTTTCCCGATTGTTATCATTACATCCTGCGTGGTTGCATTTGTGTCCAACGCATTCATTCCTGGTTTTACACTGGCCCTTGGCTTTTTACTGGGTGGAATTATTTCACCGCCAGATGCAGTTTCCGCAACAACCATCATGCGGGGCGTGAAGGCACCAAAAGCACTTGTCAGTATTATTGAAGGTGAAAGCCTGCTTAATGATGCGTCGTCTTTAATAGTTTTTCGTTTTGCATTAGTGGCAGTACTGACGGGTCAATTTAATTTTCAACAGGCTGCAGGCAGTTTTTTCCTGGTGATCTTCATGGGAATCTTGATTGGTCTTATTGTTGGGGGCATTTTCTATGCGATCCATCGACTTTTACCAACCACCCCAAGTATTGAAATTGTTTTGACACTAGCAACTCCCTATTGCATGTATTATTTTGCT
>CAZCKF010000020.1:0-15773 GCA_964499155.1 uncultured Chitinophagaceae bacterium | reverse complement strand
GCGCGCATCTTTTATTTTCCACGATACCACCACTTCATCGCCCACATACTGGTATATTTCTGCTCTTGTTTCCAATACAGGTTGTGAGATCTCATGAAATAATTCATTCAAGAGGTTATAAAATTTCACATGACCAAGTTTTTCTGCGACTGTGGTTGATGATTTCATGTCGAGAAACATAAAAATGCGCTCCTCTTCACGTGGCTGGTGATACTTACCTGTCATAAATTTCGTCAGCACACCAGTGCCAAGCAGGAGATTGATCTGCAGGATAAATAACAGCAATGCATAGATTACAAGCGTATAGAGAATTAAGACAAAGCTTTCAGTGGATGTCAATACATCACTTAATTCACTAAGTTTTCTGTTTTCAAATATTCCAGTGATAATGGTTACTGAAAGCGAAACCAAATAAATAACGGCGGTATATAAAATGGTTTTAAACAACAGCAACTTCGTAAACGACCAGGACCGAAATCTTCTTTTATTATTGGGAAAAATGAACAATTCGAGAAACCCGAAACCCAGGCCAAGCGGGAAGCCGAAAAGAATGCTGTTTAGATTAACCCGGTTTTCATCTATTAACTGATACATAATGCCGGCCATGGAGGAAAACAATGTGATACCGGCAAGCGTTTTGAGTTTGCGCGAAAGTTTTGGCGACATGTTTTCAAAATACGGAAAATGACATAGAAAGCGATGAAGAAATGCTTTACAGCGAATTTTTATTTGAAGATTTGAAGATTTGAAAATTTGAAGATTCTTTGGATCGAACATTCAATGCTGACTCGTAAACCCAAATCCATAATTGTGCATTCTCGAATTTAGAAAGCTATCTGAAAGGATTGACTCTTTCGACCTTAAGGACTTTTCAAATTCAGCTTGAATTATGCATCAGTATGAATGCATTTATACACTTGGAGGGATAACCTGATCTACTCCCGCAGACGAAGTGTCCTAAAGTACCACAAACAGGGTAGACAGTTAATAGAAAATTCAATTACCTTGTTACTACCAAAACTCCAGGTTATGAGCAGGCAACTCGTATTCCTCACTATTATTTTATTACCATATCAATTTGGTTTTTCTCAGACAACGATTCAAGGTAAAATTGCGGAATCGGAAAAGCAATTTGTCGAAGGTGCGAGTGTGTTGCTTCTCAACGCAAAAGATTCTATTCTGATCAAAGGAACGGTAACATCAAAATCCGGTTCTTTTATTTTCGAAAAAATTTCAACTGGCTATTACATTCTTGCCTGTAGCTATACGGGTTACCGTGATGTATACAGTGATGCTTTCCATGTGAATGACCAGGACAATATTTCAATACCTACAATAACCTTGCAGGAAAAAATTAAAAATTTGACAGGCGTAACTGTAGCCGCAAAAAAACCATTGTTTGAGCAGCAGATAGATCGAATGGTGATCAACGTTGCAAGCAGCATTACAAATACAGGCACTACAGCACTTGAAGTATTGATGCGTTCACCTGGTATCAATGTTAACCAGCAGAACAACACGATTTCAATGAATGGAAAGGATGGGGTGATGGTAATCTTAAATGGCAAAGTGAACAGAATGCCCATGGAAGCATTGGTACAGATGCTGGGAGGCATGAGTGCTGCAAACATTGAAAGAATAGAACTCATTACCACACCACCAGCTAATTTTGATGCAGAAGGCAACGCCGGGTTTATCAATATTGTTTTAAAAAAGAATACGCAGATTGGAACCAACGGATCATTTACTTTAACCGGTGGTTATGCGGTTGAAGGTGGACCTGCTGCGGCAAGCAGTATTAATTTTAATCACCGAGGCACTAAATGGAATCTTTACGGCGACTATTCCTTTTCAAGGGTGGAACCGAAATCCCAGATACACACTTACCGAAAAGTATTACAAGACATTGATGTAATTGAATCTTACCAGCATTCTGACCGGGATGACTTTACAACAAACCACAATGCCAGACTTGGCCTGGATTACGTGTATAACAAAAGCACAATTTTTGGTGTTTTGTTATCTGGCTTCAGCAACAAGTTTAAAATGGAGGCAACAAATTACAGTCGCATTTTGCGTAATGGGAACCTCGACACAAGCGTGGTGATCGATAATCCAGAATACCATCCCCTGGACAATTACAATGCAAATTTTAATGTACAGCACAAATTGAAGAATACGGGCCAGGTAACTGCCAATATTGATTATGTTTATTTCAAAGACGCCAATACACTTAGCTACCTGAATAATTTTTACAGTGGGACCGGCATGTTTTATTACAGTGATAAAGTGAAAAGTTTAAAAGAAACACCGATCCGTTTTTGGGTGAGTACCACCGATTATTCAAAAAAGCTGGGAAAAAACATTGATATGGAGTCGGGAGCGAAAGCCACTTTTTCAACTTTCATAAATGACGTAAAAGTGGAAAGAGAAGTGCAAAACAGCTGGAAGATTGACCAGGAGTTTACTTCTTTGCATGATTTGAAAGAAAGCATTTTTGGCGTTTATACATCATTTGTTGTTAAGCTTGGTAAAAAAACCACTTCAAAGGCAGGTATCCGCTACGAGTTGATCAACTCAGTTCTCAATTCGCAAACGAAAAAAAATCTTGTCGATAAACATTATGGCCGGTTGTTTCCGACGATGTACCTGTCGCATGCGATAAATAAAAACAACACAGTCAACCTATCATTGAATCGCCGCATTACACGACCCACCTTTAATGACATGGCGCCCTTTGTTTATTTCGTTGATCCCAATACATTGTTTTCAGGCAACCCCGCATTACAACCTGCGATAGCAGACGCCGTCAAAATTGATTATCTCTTAAAAAAATTTGTGTTTTCGCTTACTTACACACATGAACAAAAAACGATTACCAATTTTGCACCCACTATTGATGCAGCTACCAACCGTTTGGTGTATGCTGCCGAAAATCAAAAGCATAAAGACATTGTTGCTGCCGTTGTTTCAATTCCAATAACAGTTACCAAATGGTGGACGATGCAGAACAACATGTCCGGTCTTTGGCAGCGTTTGCATGCCATTTATAAAGGTGGCCCTTTAACAGTCACACACAAAAACTTCAATATTAATTCTACGCAATCATTTACGCTGCCGAAAAAATTTACAATAGAATTGAACGGGGCTTACCAATCAGGAGGCTTGTTTGGCATTTACGTGAGACGCCCTACGACTTCACTAAATTTCGGTGCACAAAAAAAACTGGGCGACAAGGCAGGTTCATTAACCTTTAACATCACTCATTTTTCCGGACCTCCGCATTTAAACTTTTTTGTTGATTCGCCTGAACACAATTTAGTTTCTGAATTTGACATGAGAAGGCTTAATACTACTTTCCGGCTTTCCTATACAAAACGCTTTGGTAGTAACTCCATAAAAGAAAAGAGAAATCGAACGACAGGGTCGGAGGAAGAACGTTCCAGGGTTCAGTAGACTGTTGCAAGATCGAGAGGTGAAAAAAATAGAAGATTTGAAAATTTGAAGATTTGAAAATTCTTCTAATCGAAGAGGCTTTTATTTATTGCAGAGCCTAATTATTGTAGAGTATGTTTAGTAATTCAGTTCCGTTTTACAATACTTCCATGTTTTAGATATTTTCCCAACAGAAGATTCTTCAAATTTTCAAATTCTTCGAATTTTCAAATTGTCTGAATTCCCTTTCCGCGAAACTTTCTCACCATACTAGAGATTTTCATTGCTCATACTCCCTCTAAAGTAAGCGGCATATTTTTTTCGTATTGTGAGCAGATAAAGTACTCTACAAAATCAATTAAACTATTCCTATGCTTGCAATGAATTACCGCGGACCCTATCGCGTACGTGCTGACAGAAACAAACCTGATCCGGAGATTCTTCATCCAGATGATGCGATCGTGCAAGTAACGCGCTCATGCATTTGCGGATCAGATTTGCATATTTATCATGGATTGGTTCCCGACACTCGCGTCGGTATGACCTTTGGTCATGAATTCACAGGTATTGTTGTTGAGGTTGGATCTGGCGTGCAAAAATTAAAAGTGGGTGATCATGTACTTGTTCCATTCAACATTGCATGTGGCAGTTGTAATTTCTGTAAGCAGGAACTCTACAGCAGTTGTCATGAATCAAACACGAGTGCAACGGCAGTTGGTGGCATATTTGGCTACTCACATACTGCAGGTGGGTACGATGGCGGACAGGCGGAATATGTGCGTGTTCCTTACGCAGATGTTGGCCCAACAGTTATTCCAGCAGGCATGGACCTCGATGATGCAGTATTGCTTACCGATGTTACACCAACAGGTTACCAGGCTGCTGAAATGGGTGGCATTCAAAAAGGAGATACGGTCGTTGTATTTGGTGCAGGTCCGATCGGTCTGATGGCAGCAAGATGTGCATGGTTGTTTGGCGCCGCGCGCGTGATCGTTCTTGATTGTCTCGATTATCGACTGGAATTTGCAAAAACATTTTCGTATGCAGAGACATACAATTTTTTATACATGAAAGATCCCGTGGTCTTTCTGAAACAGATCACCGATAATTTCGGGGCAGATGTTTGTATCGACGCAGTGGGTTGTGAAGCTTCCGGAAACAAATTGCAAAACATTACAGGGAAGAGATTGATGATGCAGGCTGGTACTTCCACTGCATTGTTCTGGGCAATTAATTCAGTGAAAAAAGGCGGTATCGTATCGATTGTTGGTGTGTATGGTCCAACATGGAATCTTGTTCCAATCGGTAACGTAGTAAACAAAGGCATTACCATTCGTGCCAACCAGGCGCAGGTAAAGCGTTTGTTGCCGAGACTCATTGACCATGTTATGTCAGGACGGTTAAATCCAAAAGCTTTGATCACGCATCGCATTCCATTGGAAGAAGTATCTGATGCTTACCACATTTTCTCTTCGAAGCTTGACAATTGTATCAAACCGATATTGGTTCCTTCATCAGCAAAAGTTGCTTAAATAATATTTTATGAATCCGCATAATAATAACCATAATGGACATGATCACGAACCAGATCATAATGTAACAACAAGCTTGTCAAATTTTGATGAACAGAATGTTCCATCACATTTTGATCAGCAGGCAAAAATGGAAATCCCGAATGTTCCGGGATGGGGACATGATATCGATACTTCAAACATGCCGACGCACCCGATGAAAAAGTATACGGGTGATGATCACAAACGGCTCAATTATGAAAGAGCAGAACAACAACCACTGGATGTTGAATTGCTCCAGTCGGTCGAACGTCCATCTGCATCACGCGTATTTGGTAACACCCTACCTCCATCAGGACTTAGCGGCAAGATCCGTCGCGCTGCATTCAAATACAGTGAGGGCAAGGGACAACACTGGATGCTTCTGCTTCTCGCTGATCGAGTAAATGTTGTTGAAGGTGTTATCGATGATCTCAGGCGCGGACATATTCCGAACATATTTGCGGAAAAAGGATGGAATGCTGCGTGGAAATATGACCGGCCGAAATTGGTGAAGGTTGCGCTAATGGTGGGTGTCACAGCATTAACGTTGATTTTACTTTCCCGAAAAAAAAGGCTCAGTCGTTAATTCCAAAGGATTTGTAATCTAAAGAATTCAGCCTTTTCCTGGTTTTCTAAATCAGGGAAAGGCTTTTTTATGTCAAAAACAAATAACCGACCTCAACAATTTAGTTTCTGGTCAAAAAAACTCTTGATTTCAAACATGTAATATGATTTGATACGCAGTAACTATACAGTTGCGTCTTAATTAAAATACATTTGCTGCCCGGTCCAATTCCATTGAATATCCTTCCTAAATCATTTCCAACCAGTCAATAAAGTTTATTACCACCATTATCAGCCAGGTAATACCAGGTTGAAAATTTATTTATACAAGCTAACCATGAAAACTTTCAAAAAAATATTTTTAAGCGGATTTTTTGTGTGCGCTATCGCGACACTTAATGCACAGAACATTTATGTCGATTCTACTGCTAATGGATTAAATAATGGAACCTCATGGGCAAATGCTTATGTGAGCCTGGACAGTGCATTATCAAAAACGCTCGCAATTACTGACACTATTAAAATCGCAAAAGGCACGTACAAACCAAATTCATATGTTCCGGGAGGCTCTGCTGCAGACAACCGTGATAAAACATTTCTGATGCCTTTATACGGATATGTTTTAGGTGGATATCCCTCTGGTGGAGGATTGAGAAATTCAAAGGCAAACAAAACGATTTTATCGGGGGACATTGGGGTAACAGGAGATAATGCAGACAATGTTTATCATGTTATGCTGGTTGTGAACAGCTTTGTATCGATTGACGGATTAATCATTGAGCATGGAAATGCTAATGGCAATGACGCTATTCAAACAGGTATGAAAATGATTTCCAGGTTTGAAGGCGGCGGTATTTTTATTCATGAATCTGAAAGCGCTTTTTCAAATGTGGTTTTAAGAAATAATGTCGCTCATTCTGGTGCAGGGTGTATAATGAAACAGGCAGATGTTCAATTTACAAATGCATTTTTCTTAGATAACAATGCAGAATTTGATGGAGGTGGAATAAAAAATGACACAACACATCTTGCTTTGGTAAATACTGTTTTTTCCAAGAATTATTGTGACAGGGATGGAGGCGCAATCATGAATAAGGGTGCCGGAAATTTTTCAATTTGGCACTCGACATTTTATCAAAATGGATCTTTTAACGGAAGAGGTGGAGCTGTGTTTAATGAGAATAACAATCCGCACACAATTCATAGCACTATATTCAACAAGAATTTTAAAGGGTCATTCAGTGTAATCTGGGATAATGGTGTAGATATTGAAAATGTAAATACATCAATTCAGCCAAGTTTTTGCCAACTGCAAACCTATGTTGGTGGAATAAACAGTATTCTTAATGACAGCGCTTATTTTAATAACGTAAATAGTGTTGCAGGAAATGACAACCAATTTGGAACCTATGATGATGGTCTTCGACTTTGCATATCGTGCATCGCAAAATTTATCTGAATCATATGATATAACTGGTGCTCAACGACCATTCTCCAGTGAATTTGATATGGGGGCATATGAAACAAATGCATGTGTGCAAATAACGAATCGAATTGCATATGTTGATAGTAGTGCAATAGGCAATAATACCGGCAGTTCGTGGGTGAATGCGTTTAAAGATTTGCAAAGCGCAATTAATGTCGCCAGGTCTGGTTGTATCGATACAATTAAAATTGCAAAAGGAACATATAAACCACTCAATCTTCCATCTTCTACTGCCGGTTACAATTCCTTCAATATTCCGGATAACGTTGTCTTGTTCGGTGGATATCCAGAGGGCGGAGGAACAAGGAGTATTGAAACCAACAGAAGCGTATTATTTTCTCCTTTTTTCGGTACCTCCAAGCACGTCATGATGATTTTGGACAAATCCAATGTAACCATCGATGGCATAACAGTTCAAGGGGGTGATGCTAGTGGGGGTGGTGTTACAGAAGTTAATGGGAAAAGTTATCCTGATTCTGACGGAGGTGGAATATTAATTTACGGTTCTAATGTTGTGATCAGAAATACTAGATTTTTGAACAACCTCGCAACAACCTTCGGAGGTGGAATCAGAGCACATGATTCGAAATTAACAGTTGCTAATTCTGAGTTTTCCGGTAATAATGCATATGCGGGATCAGGTTTGGTATCAGGAGGAGCGATTTTAATTACTGAACCCCGGATTGGTTCGAAAATCTCAGGATCGCGATTTGAAAATAACACAGCTTATTACAACGGAGGTGCAATTGGCGTCCGCTTTGCCTCAAATCTCCTGGTTGTTGACAGTTCCGTTTTTAAAAATAACCGTTGTCTTGTTAGTCAGGGCAGTGCCAATGGAGGAGGTGCTGTTTTTACGGACGGAGCTTCCGTCGTAAATATTTTCAAATCAGTATTTGATTCGAATTCTGCATTGCACGGTGGAGCAATTCTATTGGATGGATATGCTAACACTATCATAAGAGGTTCAGTTTTCAATAAAAATGCTGCTGCCAATGATGGCGGTGCGATAATGTCCAGGAGTGCTGCTGTTGCAGATATTACAAATTCTCTTTTTCATAAGAACACAGCAGCCAGACATGGTGGGGCGATAATGAACAATGAAAATGTTCGAATATTTTATTCTTCTTTTATAAAGAACGATGGGGCATGGAATGGCGGCGGAATATATACAGATGCTTATACTGTTATTGCCAATTCAATATTTTGGAAGAATAAAGCAATGGGAAGTGAAACGGTTAGCGGTTGTGATGTGCGAGGTCCAATTGAAAGTTATCATAGCGCTTATCAGGTATGGGTAAATAATTTTTGGCAGGCCGCTGATGTAGTCGGAGTTTACCCAGATTTTTTTGATACGACCAACGCGATCGGTCCAGATAATATTTGGAGAACCGCTGACGATGGATTCAATTTAAATGGTACTTCTTCCATTGTAAACCGCGGGAATGCTACCTATTCTTCAGGGTATAATGATATTGATATCAAAAGTGAAGCCAGGGTTCAATGCAATGTGCCTGATATGGGAGCATACGAAAAACAGGATTGCAGCATTTTTACTAACCACACAGCATATGTTGATTCAGCGGCTACAGGAAATCATTCAGGGATAAACTGGCAAAATGCATATACAAGTATACAAATGGCTCTCGCAGACATTCCTGTTTTCAATTTTGATACAATCAAAATTGCAAAGGGAACATTTTATGATAATATGACGAAGGATCTTCCTTCTAACGTCATAATTATGGGCGGCTACCCCACAGGTGGAGGCACTAGAGATATCCGCATGAACCCAACAATAATTGACGGAATGATGCAAATGGGACCAATGATAACAATTTACGATCGTTCCAATGTGACAATTGATGGAATCACACTGCAGAATGCTACTCTTAATGGCCCGGGTGCCGCTATAGATGCGAGAAATTCGCAGATAAAAATTCTGAATTCTACCATTCAAAAAATATATTACTCAATGGGTCCCCTGTCGGTGGAGGGTTGTTCCGGCGAAGTGGTAAATACCGTGTTTACAGATAATCATTATGACCAGTGGGCAATGACAGGGGGGGTTTGGGCGCGAGCACCAAATTTGCCTTCATTCACAAATTGTACTTTTTACAAGAATTATGGCGTGGATGCTGGTGCAATTTTATCTTATGATTCGACGCCTGTAATTAGGAATTGCATTTTTTGGGGAAACAATACCGAATATCACACGAAAGAGATTACAGTCTACAGCAATTTTAATCAGTCAAAAATTTCAAATACTTACGGAATTTACCCAGGATTCAAGGACACATTAATTCCACTTGGTGCTGACAATTTGTATGGAACTGCTGATGATGGTTTGTCATTGATCGATACGGCATTTGCAATCAACAGGGGAGTGAACAGCTATTTGCCGCCAACAATTACAACCGATATAACAGGAAGGAACAGGATCAACACTGGTATTGTTGACATGGGAGCATATGAATGTGATTGTGGTGTAGGCGGAGGAAATAGATTGGTGCAATTAGGCGCTGTTGAAACAGTCAACAATCCGGATAATAATTGCGGTAGTTTTGAGTTTTCCCAATCACAAACTGATCCCTCCAGGTTTATTGTCAGAACAGATGCTCATGGCAATGATTTTAATCCTTCAGTAATAAGAGTGGATGCAACAACAAACCTGAATCACACGCAGGGAAACAGTTCAGGAGACACAACAAAGCTTGCATTTAGAATGATATCGATTGTTGCACCGGGATCATATTCTGTAAATGGTGGAGTAGATGTGAGGATATATTACGATCCAGTTGAATTTCAAAATTTACCATCCAATTACAGGAGTTGGTTTAAACATCCTGCGCAGGATAAAGCTGGTGTACTTCAGGATCTACGTAGCAATGGTTTATTAAATGCAACTTTATTGGTGCCGCAGGCCACAGGTTTCGAGAATGGAATCGCTTATGTGGAATTTCACAACATCACTGGTTTTAGCACGTTTGGTTATCTCGGCGCGATAACAAATCCAATTATTTTACCTGTTACACTACTTTCATTTAAAGCTTCGAAAGATGCATCTGGTAAATATGTAAAATTGGAATGGTCAACAACGAATGAGCGGGACAATGATCGGTTTATTATTGAAAGATCTGTTGGTGGACAATGGATAAATCTTGGATGGGTAAAAGGTCAAGGAAATTCCAGTTCAATTTATTATTACACTTATACAGACAGTATTCCAGGAGAAGGAATTAATAATTACAGGCTCAAGCAGGTAGATATTAATGGTACCAGTAAATATTCTCCGGTTGTTTCAGTACAATTTGGAAATAAGGTGGGTTTATATACTGTATTTCCCAATCCTGCAAAAGATTTCATTAAGATTACATTGGGTAAATCAATGGATGTAAACTTCTCAATAACGGATTTGCAAGGAAGAACCTTAATTCAGGGCAGAAAGACCTATGTAAATGGATTTGAGATCGATCTTTCTAAAATGAATGCTGGTATGTACATTTTAAAATTGAATGGAGAAACGAGAAAAATTCTAATACAGAAATAAAATTGAATTGAATCTTGAAAAGACCTGGTAAAGAAATTTATTAGGTCTTTTTCTGTAAACAGCAATTCTATCCAGTCAACATTAATTCTTACCACTTGAAAATAATTACATATTTCTTGCAAATAGACGACGTTATCATTATTACATGAAAACCAACCTGCTCCTGCTGCTGCTTTTTGCAGTATCAGGCCTCCACGCGCAAACCCGTGACACCATTGCTGTCAGGAAAACTTATTCTACACAACGGCTAACCGGAGAAATCAACCTTGATGGTATTCCCAACGAAGCAGCATGGGATGCCGTACAGTGGGGAGGAGATTTTGTCCAATGGCAGCCAAATGACGGAGCACCTCCGACTTTTCCAACTCAGTTCAAAATTTTGTACGACGATAAATTTTTGTACATCGCGTACAATGCGCTGGATAATTCGCCAGATTCAATTGACAAACGTCTCGGCAGACGTGATGAATTTCCGGGTGATTGGGTTGAAATAAATATTGACAGTTACCATGACCTGCGTACTGCGTTTTCATTTACACTTTCGGTTTCTGGTGTACGCAGCGATGAATTTGTTTCGAACGATGGTACTAACTGGGATCCGAGCTGGAACCCGATCTGGTTTGCCGAAACAAATATTAATGACAAGGGATGGACAGGCGAATTGAAAATTCCATTGAGCCAGTTGCGGTATTCTGATGATGTAGAAAAAGTGTGGGGTTTCCAGGTTACCAGAAGATTGCTGCGAAAAGAGGAACGTTCAACCTGGGCGCATATTCCGCAAAATTCAGGTGTGTGGGTCAGCCGTTTTGGTGAATTGCATGGGTTGAAAAATATTCCAAAACACAGGCAGGTAGAAATTGCTCCTTACGCGATCCTGCAGTTTGATAAATATGAGAAACAACCAGGAAATCCGTTCGCAAAAGGATTTGACACAAAACTGAGTGGTGGTCTTGATGGTAAAGTTGCCATTACAAATGACCTGATCCTTGATTTTACCGTGAATCCCGATTTCGGTCAGGTGGAAGCTGATCCTTCGCAGGTTCGTATTGATGGGTTTCAGAATTTTTTTGAGGAACGCAGGCCTTTCTTTATTGAGAGCCGCAACATTTTTGACTACCAGTTAACTAATTCTGAAGCCGGTGGCGATTATGATGCAGATCTTTTATTCTATTCACGACGGATCGGCAGTTCACCACATGGATTCCCCGATATCCAAAATGGGGAGTATGTAAAATATCCATTCAACACTTCCATTCTTGGCGCTGCAAAATTCAGTGGAAAAACCAGGAAAGGCTGGAGCATAGGAATTCTTGAGAGCGTTACACAACGCGAAATGGCAGAGATAGATAATAATGGTACAAGAAGAAAGGAACTGGTGGAGCCGCTTACAAATTATTTTGTGAGCAGGTTGCAGAAAGATTTTAAATCCGGCAATACAATCATCGGTGGTATTCTTACTGGCGTAAATCGTGAAAACGGTTTGGAAAATATGTTGCATCGGGGTGCTTATTCAGGCGGAATTGATTTTGTTCAATTCTGGAAAAGCAGGACGTGGTATTTGCGAGGCAATGTGATTTTTTCCCACGTAACTGGTACTGCACAGGCGATTCAGAATACGCAGATGAATTTTGAACATTTATTCCAGCGACCCAACGCGAAGGAAGTGGAACTGGATCCAACCAGAACATCACTGACAGGAACAGGTGGTACGGTTCGTTTTGGAAAAATTGGTGGCAAGCAGGGAAAGCGTGGTGAGATTTTCAAATTCGAAACGGGTTTGACATATCGTTCACCAGAACTCGAGTTGAATGATATTGGTTTCTTATTGACAACAAACGAGATCAATCATTTTACATGGGCAGGTATTCAATGGCAGCGACCATTCAGCATATTCAGGAATGCACGTATTAATTATAACCATTGGGGTAGATGGGACTTCAGTGGCAAATTCATTTACAATGCATACAACACAAACATGCATGCATGGTTCAAAAATAACTGGCAAACAGGGCAGGGCATCACATGGAACCCATTTGAAATTTCCAACAATGCTTTACGTGGTGCCTCTGCCATGCGCAGACTTGCTGGCATTGGACACAATTATTATCTCACCACCAATTTCAACAAGAAGTTCTACATCAATTTTAATACGTTCAACTTTTTTGGTGATGCAAGGAAAATGACTTCCAATAATGTTAACCTGAATTTTAATTACCAACCTATGAACCAGCTTCGCATTAGCATAGCAGGTGGTTATTCTTATTATTTCCGTAAACAGGATCAGTTTGTAAGCAACGTCTCGTTCAATGGAAGTACTCGTTCAATTGTTGGTCAGGTAAGACAAAAAACATTGCGCTTCACAGGTAGAGTAAATTATAATATAACACCTGAACTCACTTTGCAGTATTATGGTCAGCCATTTATTACGCGTCCGTTGTACAGCAATTTTGCTTATGTATCTAACCCGCTTGCAAAAAATTTCGGCGAACGTTTCAATGTTTATGCACCCAATCAAATATCATTCAGCAATGGTGTTTACAATGTTGATGAAAATGGTGATGCAGTAACGGATTACAGTTTTAATAAACCTGATTTTAATTTTGTTCAGTTCCGTTCCAACTTCGTTGTACGCTGGGAATACAAACCTGGTTCAGAAGCATACCTGGTTTGGTCACAAGGCAATTCACCGGATGCATTTGGTGATCTGGATACACCGATTGGAAAGAGTTTGGTGGAGAATGTGTTTGAGGAGCAGGCAAGGAATATATTCCTGATCAAATGGACGTACCGGTTCCTGAGATAAAGGATTACCTCATAGCCAAAGTAGACACATAGCTATACAAATTTCTAGATTTCAAGATTTCTAGATTTCAAAATTCGCTTCGTGGGAAAGAATCTGGATATGAGAAGGTTTTTTCCTACGAAGCATATGGACCTTGGACCTTGTCTCCTGGATCTTACGTTAAGCCGCTATATGGTAAAATTTTACAGTAAATTAGTTGATGCTTCATCGACTCACTACTTCAGTCCTCCTTCTGTTATTCGTTTTATTTCTCCATGCACAAAAGCAATATTTCCCTGATGCTTTATGGCAGAAAAAAAAGCCAATCGATCTTAAATTAAGTCAGTCTTGGGTTGACTCTGCTGTCCGTTTCGCACTTGCTAATGAAAATCGCGTGGAGCGTGACCTGCGCATTGCAAACATGCGTGCGTATGTGCGAGAGCCAGGATATAAAATCCACGGTCCGATGAAAGCACGCGGTGGCCCCGCCGGAATGATCATCAAAAACGGTTATATCGTTGCGAGTTGGGGGGATACAAAAAGAGTAGACATGACATTCAGCGCAGCGAAATCTTTTCTTTCAACTGTTGCGGGACTTGCAGTAGACCATGGATTAATCAGGAATGTAAATGACAAAGTAGGTGAATATGTGTGGGATGAAAATTTTGAAAGTCCGCACAATGCAAAAATTACCTGGGAACATTTACTGAATCAATCATCTGACTGGTCAGGATGTCAATTCGAAATTTGTGACTGGGCTGATCGTCCGCCACGAACCGGAACTATTGATGACTGGAAAAATCGAAAATTACTGGAACCAGGTACGGTGTATGAATACAACGATGTGCGCGTAAACCTGCTTGCGTATTCGTTGCTGCAGGTTTTTAGAAAACCATTACCTGTTGTGCTCAAAGAAAAGATCATGGATCCGATTCATGCATCCACAACATGGCGGTGGTATGGTTATGAAAATTCATGGGTAAATGTTGATGGTTTAATGATGCAGTCGGTGAGTGGTGGAGGTCATTTCGGTGGCGGATTGTTTATCAATACGGAAGACATGGCAAGATTCGGTTTGCTTTTTTTGAGAAATGGCAACTGGAATGGGAAACAATTACTTTCTGAAAAATGGATCGATGCTGCGCAACAACCATCAACACCTAATCCCGAGTATGGATACATGTGGTGGACCAATGTCAGCGATAGTTTTCGTTTTAAAGGAGCATCAAAGGATTTATACTACGCCGCTGGATTTGGAGGTAACTATATCATTATTGATGAGGTAAATGATATCGTTGTTGTTACTCGATGGATGGATGACGCCAGGGTTGATGAGTTTTATCGAATGTTGTTGAAGGCGGTGGAGAGACAATAATTCGTTAAGAATAACCTATGAAATTCCAATTTCAAAAATGAGGAGCGACAGCGTGCAGCGAGAAGCGTGCAGCGAACAGCGAGAGAAGAGAGGCGAGAGACGAGGGGCGAGAGGCGAGGCCTTCCGGAGGCAGGGATTTCTTTTTATTGATTTGGCTGTGCTCTTTTGTAACGCTCCACCTGCATTTCGTGTAAATCACTTTTATTCTTCTGATGACGGTTTTACCTTGTTGTCATGAAAATATTCTTTCCTTTTTTGTATTTCCTGATGATGGGATGTTCAGATTCAGGAGAGGTGTCGAAAGACAGGCATTATACCGGTAGTACACCGTGTGAAACTTACACGAAGTCGATATTGGGTATTCCGCTTAGTGATTCTGTTGATTTTATTATTTGGGACCTCGATTTGAAATCTAACCGCGATTTTGTTTTCAAGGCGAATTATGGAATTGGGAAACCAAATACATCCGGGTTTTATAATGAGGGGAAAACACTTTCGGTCGAAGGAAAGTATGATGTTTCTAATGTGTCCGGACAAAAACCACTTTATATCCTGCATTCTCCACAAATGAAATCAACCATCAAGCTCAGGCAAATCCAGGAGGATATATTTCATTTCACCGATGACAAAGAAAAACTGCTTGTTGGAAATGGTGGCTGGAGTTATGTTTTAAATCTTACAAAATCTCCGTTATGAAAATATTGTTGGCAGTTCTGCTGTTGCCGATGTTCATGCACAAAACTGAAAAAGCCCCTGATTTTAAAAATCTTGTGCTTGAGGAAGTGTATGATGGAAGAACACCCTGCACGGAAATGTTAGAGATACTGAAAGAAAAAAAAGATCCGGATTGTTTTAAATTAAAATGGAGCCTGCTGATATACAGTGATTCCATTTCAAAAAAACTCGTCGCCTACCAGTTAAAGGGCACTATGTACCGCGAAAAACCACGATGGGGAAACCTGCATATTATAAAAGGAACCAAGACTGATCCCAATGCCATTGTTTACAAACTCGAAGCAAGAGATATGGAA
>CAZCKF010000019.1:0-15783 GCA_964499155.1 uncultured Chitinophagaceae bacterium | reverse complement strand
TCCAACCTGATCGATTAATTACATATACAGATGCAGGTTTCACCTTATAAACTTTTGGATTGGGCAGGCAGGCAGCGATCAATGCAGCTTCCCTTCTTGTGAGTTTTTTTGCATCCTTATTAAAATAAAATTTAGCAGCAGCCTGCGCACCAAAAACGCCCTTGCCCATTTCAATCACGTTCATATATACTTCCAATATGCGTTCCTTCCCCCATATCCATTCGATCATTTTTGTAAAATAAGTTTCAACACCTTTTCGCAACCAGCTTCTACCCTGCCATAGAAAAACATTTTTAGCCACCTGCTGACTTATCGTGCTTGCTCCTCGTACTCTTTTTGGTTTCTTTTCATTGTGCGCCATGGCACGCTCAATGCTCTTCCAGTCAAATCCGTCATGATCAGGAAACTTTTGGTCTTCAGCTGCAATGACAGCAAGTTTTAAATGACCAGATATTTCATCGCCGTTTACATAATCACGCATCAATCCGTTTCCTTCCATCCAGCTATTCAACTGGGTGATCGTGATAGGAGGGTCTATCCATTTTAAAATAACAATATAAAAAAGATGAAAAACGAAAAGAAACAGGAAGATGCGTTTCGTCCATTTCCAAACACGAGAAAGAAATGATCTCTTTTTCTTAACAGCCATCCGACAAAATAATCATTTGATTTTGTCTCCGTAAAAAATCAATCCCCACACCAGTGCAATTCCAAAACCAACGAGCACAACACCATTCAAACGATTTACAAGGCGAAGGTTTTTCGGCGTTAATCTCCGCCGGATCTTGCCGGCAAGAAAAACTTTCAACAGGTCACCGGCAAGTACCAGAAGCAGGCAGGTGGTAAAAATTATGATGCGTTGATCCTCGGTTTGATCAACGAAGGCTGTTGAAGTAGTCAACCAGAATATCAGTACTCCGGGGTTTAACGTATTCATAAAAAATCCTGACAATGCAATCCTCACCCAATCTCTCTTTCTGAATTTAAAAACATGCTGTCCCTGTTCATCAACCTTTACTTTTTTAAAAAAAATAAAATAAAGACCAACAGTAATAAGAAAACAACTACCTGCAATACCAATTGTTGTACGGTGTTCATTAAGGCTTCCGAATAATTCAGTAAAAAAATTACTGACAACCACCAGAGCAATATCACTCAATGACACGCCGGCAACAAATGAAATCCCACCCTTATAACCATTGTTCAGGCTCTGCTTAAGAATAGAAAATATAACCGGGCCGACCGAAATACTCAGCAGCAATCCAAGCATTAATCCTTTGAGCAACGCCTCAATCATAATTACGCTAATTAACGCTAATTCAAGCTAATTACGCTAATTCGTCGAAGGACATGCTTACAGCTTAAAGCTTATAGCTTACAGCTCCATGGTATAGAATTTTAGCATTTATCCCATGGGCCTAACCGAATACAAAAAGAAAAGAAGCTTTTCCAAAACACCTGAACCAGAGGGAAAACAAAAATCATCGAAAGGAAAATTATTGTTTGTTATTCAAAAGCACCAGGCATCTCACCTGCACTATGATTTCAGGATTGAATTGCGCGGAACCTTAAAGAGCTGGGCAGTGCCCAAGGGTCCGTCGATGAACCCAAAAGATAAGCGGTTAGCCATGCTCGTGGAAGATCATCCTTTTGATTACAAAGATTTCGAAGGCATTATTCCTGAAGGAAATTATGGAGCAGGCACTGTAATAATCTGGGACCAGGGAACATATGAACCGGCTGAAAAATTCTCCAGCAGGGCTGAGCAGGAAAAGCATTTGCTGAAAAGCTTTTTCAGTGGGTCAATGCGCCTGAAGATGCATGGTAAAAAATTGAAAGGTGAATTTGCACTCGTCAGATCAAAGGATCGAGGTGAGCGTTCCTGGTTGCTGATTAAAAAGAATGATGAATTTGCCAGTGACAGTGATATCACAGCAAAGGATAAATCAGTTGTATCAGGAAAAAATCTCGAACAGGTTGCTGCGTCAAAAAGTGCAAAACAATGGATCAGTAACAGGAGCAGCAATGGACAATTAAAAAATACAGTTCAAAAAAATAAAAGCAGCAGGAAAAAAGAAGCAGTCAGTCAGGATACGAACCTTGACCTGAAATCATTGGGTGCAAAAAAATCAAGGATGCTCAATGACCTGAAACCAATGCTTGCAACACTTGTGGATGAACCCTTCGATGAAGCAGGCTGGATATATGAAGTGAAGTGGGATGGATACCGCGCATTGGGTTACATCAATAATGGGAAGGCAGAGCTTCGCTCACGCAACAACAATAATTTCAATGAAAAATTTTATCCTGTTTATGATGCGTTGAAGTCGTGGGAAATCAATGCAGTCGTTGACGGAGAGATCATCGTGGTAAATGAAAAGGGACTTTCAGAATTTCACAAACTTGAACGCTGGCGCAGTGAAGCAGATGGTCAGTTGGTTTTTTACCTGTTCGATATCCTTTGGCTTGATGGTTTCAACCTGATGGAATTACCACTCATTGAAAGGCGAAAAATTCTCGCTGGAGTTATTCCTGATGATCACGAAATGTTGAAACTCAGCCAGAATTTCGATGCAACAGGAACTGCCTTTTTTGAAGTAGCTGAAAAACTGGAGATCGAAGGAATTATTGCGAAGAAAATGGAAAGCCCATATGTGCCTGACAGCAGGACCAAAAACTGGTTGAAAATAAAAACGGGTAAAATACATGAAGCGGTGATCGCGGGATTCACGCATAACGAGGGCGGAAATAAAAAATTCAGCGCGCTGATTGTTGGAGTTTATAAGGGAAAGGAATTGATTTTCATTGGACAGGTTGGAACAGGTTTCACATCAAAAATGCAGGATGATATCCTGGCAAAGCTTAAACCGCTGATCATTTCAAAATGTCCATTTCCCAATGAACCTGTAATTAACAAACCAACCCGATATCGTCCCAATCCTCCCAAAACAAAAGTGACCTGGGTAAAACCTCAATTGGTATGTGAAGTTCGTTACCAGGAATTAACACAGGAAGGTATCATGAGGCATCCGTCTTTCCAGGGAATGCGCAGTGATAAAAAAGCAAAGGATGTTACGCTGGAAATTCCAATTGAATCGAATGAAATTATTGATGAAGAAAACAAATTGCAGGAAAACAAAATTGTATCTGCACCAGCGAAAAGAAGCAGGAAAACGTTATTGAACCCAAAGGACGAGTTACAGATAAGAAATATCAATGAACACGATCTCAAATTCAGCAACCTCAGTAAAATTTATTGGCCGAAGGAAAAATTTACAAAGAGAGATATGCTGAATTATTACTATAGAATGGCCCCCTACATTCTTCCCTACATGAAAGACCGCCCGCAATCACTCAACCGATATCCAAATGGGATCAATGGAGAAAGTTTTTACCAAAAAAATGTTGCGGGCAAGGTTGAATCATGGATCACAAAGCACCGGTACGAAAACACATCAAAGGATGGAGAAAAAACATTCATGGTGTGCACTGACGAAGCATCGTTGCTATACATGGCCAATCTGGGTTGCATCGAAATGAATCCCTGGCACAGCAGAACACAATCACCTGACAAACCTGATTGGTGTGTTGTAGACCTTGACCCGGATACAAATTCATTTGAGCAGGTAATTGAAACTGCGCAGGTAGTGAAAAAAGTACTGGATGCGCTGGACATTCCATCATTTCCAAAAACATCAGGCAGTACTGGCATACACATTTACATTCCCCTCGGAGCAAAATATACTTACGAACAATCAAAACAACTTGCCGAATTAATTGTAAATGTTGTGCACGATGAATTGCCAACTTTTACAAGTATTGTTCGACCACCTTCACAACGAAAAGGAAAGATCTATCTCGACTTTCTTCAAAACCGCGCCATACAAACCATCGCGGCGCCCTATTCTCTTCGTCCCAAACCCGGGGCTACTGCATCCGCTCCACTGCATTGGCATGAAGTAAAAAAAGGATTGAAGATGCAGCAGTTTAATATAAACTCGATGGAAGCGAGGCTGAAAAAAGAGGGTGATATTTTTAAGGGAGTTCTTGGGGTGGGAGTGGATTTGCAGAAAGTGCTCAAAAAATTTGCGTCAGTTTTTAAATGAATAAACGGCTGCGGGAATATGCGAGGAGTGGAAGCTGCGTAAAGTGAGAGTTAATACTCATCGATATCAGAAAAAAAATTCAAACCCTCAGAGTACCCCGTCAAATTTTCAAATCTTCAAATCTTTAAATTGTCTTCCTCCTCACCATAGTGAGTATCGTCGCCAATGCCACAATCTCTCCTGTCTCATCCGTCACCTCGACAAGCCATTTCACTATCCCCTTTGGAATTTCATTTTCTTCCCGAATATCCTGTGGAAGTTTTTCTTTTACCGTAAGTTTTACGCCAATGGTTGCACCGGCATAAACAGGTTTCATGAAACGACATTCTTCCAAACCGTAGTTGAGTAGCACAGGGCCTTTTTTCGCATCGACAAACAATCCTGCAGCTGCACTCAAAATGAAATAACCATGCGCAACTGGTTTTTCAAACAATGTTCCTTCGAGAGATGTATGATCTGTGTGCGCATAAAAATGATCCCAGCTCACGTTCGCAAAATTTACAATGTCTGCTTCTGTGATTGTACGTTTATGCGTGATTAGTGTATCACCAACCTGCAGTTCTTCATAATGTTTACGAAATGGATGTATTTCATCCTCAGTGGTCGCACCACCTTGTTGGTAGCTCCCGGTAATAGCAGACACTGAAGTGGGCGAACCCTGGATCGCCACGCGCTGCATATAATGTTTAACACCGCGAACACCGCCCATTTCTTCACCACCACCTGCACGGCCAGGACCGCCATGTACCAGCAATGGAAGTGGAGAACCATGTCCAGTGCTCTCTTTCGCACATTCGCGATTCAACACCAAAATCCTTCCGTGGTGTGTTGCAGCATTCACAACAAAATCAGTTGCAATGCGCGTATCGTTTGTAACGATGGAACAACACAATGATCCCTTTCCTTTTTTCGCAAGAACTGCTGCATCATCAAGATGATCATAACCCATAATTGTACTCACAGGTCCAAAACATTCGATGTCATGAACATATTCATCTTTGAATGGCTGGTCATTGATTAATAATAATGGTGACATGAATGCGCCCTTCTTTGGATCGGCATCGATCACATCCACTTGTTCAGTATTTCCATAAATAATTTTCGAAGTCTTCAGCAACGTCCGAACATTTGCTTTTACTTCTTCCACCTGCCCCTTACCAGCAAGCGCACCCATTCTTACTTTTTCATTCTGTGGATTTCCAATGGTGGTTTGGGAAAGTGATTTACCAATTGCGAGATATACATCTTCCAATAAATTATTTGGAACAAAAATCCTTCGGATAGCTGTGCATTTCTGTCCAGCTTTCACAGTCATTTCTTTTCTGACTTCTTTAATGAAAATGTCCCACTCTGGTGATTCAGGCTTCACATCATTTCCCAGAACAATACAATTCAATGAATCTGCTTCCATATTGAAAGGAACAGATTCTTCCAATATTCTTTTATGCCCGCGAAGTTTTAAACCAGTGGATTTTGATCCAGTGAAAGTAACCACATCCTGGTAGGTCACATGATCAAGCAGATCACCTGCACTGCCGCAGATCAATTGCAAAGCACCCTCCGGTAAAATTCCAGAAGCGATAATTTCTTTAACCACTGCTTCGGTCAAATAACTTGTAATGGTTGCAGGCTTAACGATCGCAGGCACTCCGGCGAGCCAGTTAACTGCACATTTTTCAAGCATACCCCATACAGGAAAATTGTATGCATTGATGTGAACCGCCACACCATCTTTTGGAACCAGTATGTGATGTCCCATGAAAGTTCCCTGCTTACCTAAATTGATGGGTTCACCGTCTGTGCAATGAGGTTGATCTGGAAATTTCCTTCGCAATGAAGCATTGCTGTAAAGATTTCCAATTCCACCTTCGATATCAATCCAGCTATCTGTACGTGTAGCGCCAGTATGATAACTGATCGTATAAAATTTTTCTTTCCGCTCCGACAAATACATGGCAAGTGCGCGGATCATTCTTCCTCTTTCATGAAATGTCATTTTGCGCAAAGCAATTCCTTTATCGCGTGCATAGGAAAGCATGGATGCAAAATCAAGTCCCTGTGAAGTAGCTTCAGCAACAGGCGAACCATTTACTGCATCAACAAGCAATTGTCCTTCCCCATCCCCGGTTATCCATTTCCCTGTTACATAATTCTCAAGCTTCATCCATTTCAAATTTGCGCTAAGGTATTTTAAAAATTAGTCGGAAATTGCAGCAGTTCAATCACCTCTTCATTATGAAAACAATTCTTTTCATTGTATTTACTGCATTTTTTGCATCGGCAGATGGTTGCAAAAAAGAAAATGATTGCAAAGGTCCCTCAATCCCCGACTGTAATTGCATTATGATATACAAACCCGTTTGTGGTTGTGATGGTAAAACGTATGGCAATGATTGCGAAGCAAGGTGTGCGGGGGTGAAGAGCTGGACGGAGGGACAATGCTCTAATTAGCTATGAGACTCTAGCTGCGAGCTGCGAGCGCTGCGAGATTAAAAAGCCGCGAGCACTACGCTGCTTTATTTATCGACGTGTTTAATTGCCGTCGTTAACTCTTTCTCAAAAGGATTGTCAGGATTTGTTAAGGATTACAGGATATTTGGTTAGATATTAAATAGCATTTCCAACTTTCAGCCCGATTACTGCCCACTCACCACTCACAACTCACCACTCACCACTCACAAACTAACCCCAAACTGCCTCAGATGATGCAACGCATGTTTATACAACAAATGCACATTCTGCTCAAAATTCAACTCCCCAAAAAAAGGATTGATGATTGAAGTAATGGATCCATTCTCATAAACAGTAAAAAAATAATCAAGTTCTTTCTGAAGTTTATCTGCTGCTTCATCAAGATTTGCAAATCTTAATGGTGGAGGATCTTCTGCCATCAGCGGATTCTTGGTATTCTCTTTAAATGGTTTTTCGCTTAGCATGAACTCGCGCATTTTGGGAATATGTTCTGCAGGAGTTACCGGTGCATCAAATTTTAATTTTCCACTTGCATTGCGAACTGCATCACCTGAAAAATGCTCAACAAATTGTTGCACTGACATTTTGCCAAAAAGAGGCAGTGTATCCGGCCTGATCCTCCTGATGATTGGAACAAGTTCTTCTCGAAGAAATTTTACTTTGTCTATGTACATGAAAGGCTAAAATGCTTATTGTAACATCACATGCTTCCTTCACTCCGTGAAATCTTAGCTTAATCCTTCAAATTCGTGTTAGGAAATAACAGCATCCATCTTCTGATCGACCTGGCTGCAGATCCGGTCGAATACTTCATCAATGCTACCCATACCATTCAGGTGAACCACCTTGTTCATTTGATCATAATACCCAGCAACAGGAAGTGTTTCATTTTTATAAACCTGCTGACGTCTGCGTTGTACGCTCTCATCTGCATCATCCGAACGGGCTGAAGTTTTACCCCGTTCTACAAGTCTTTTGATCAGCTCTTCTTCGTTTACATCCAGAACCAGCACCACGGAAATAGCGGTTTTGCGAAGTTCGAGTAAGCGATCCAGGGCCTGGGCCTGGGCAACGGTGCGGGGAAAACCATCAAACAGAAAGCCGCGTGCATCGGGATGAGTTTCCAAACAGTTGTCAATCATGCCGATAACAACGGCGTCTGGAACCAATTGTCCCTGGTCCATCAGTTTTTTGGCTTCCATTCCAAGGGGCGTACGGTCTGAAATCTCCTTTCTCAGGAGGTTACCTGTAGACAAGTGAATGAGTCCATAACGGTCAACCAGTTTGTCAGACTGCGTTCCTTTCCCACTGCCGGGCGGTCCAAACAGGATCAAATTAAACATATCACAAAGGCCCCATTGGCGGGGAAGACAAATATAAATGAATAAGCTTCAAGCTTCAGGCTTCAGGCTTCAAGAAAGTTCAGCTGCAGAAGAGTAAAAGTTGAATTTAAACATGCGGTGTGAAGTGTTATTGGAAATGTTAATATGGCCTTATGAACCTTATAGACAAAACCGGGCCCCTTCAATTTTCGTAAATTTGGATATCGATTGATTGATGGTTTTTCCCACCGTAAATAAGTATATATGTTGATCAGAAGTGTGTTTGCCATATTAATGTTCGGTTTATTGCAGCAATGCAGTTATTCACAGAATTCACCCGCTAAAAAAACTGAAATGGAAAATCAGGAAAAAAAGAACCCGGTTTATTCGAATACCGATACATCCCAGGTATCAATGAGTGAAGAAGAATGGAAAAAAGTGTTGCCGTCTGATGTTTACTATATCGCGAGACAAAAAGGAACTGAGCGTCCATGGACAAGCAAATACGAAAGTTTTAAAGAGAAGGGAACCTATTACTGTGCAGCATGCGGAAATGCGTTATTCAAAAGCGATACAATATTTGACAGCGGTTGCGGATGGCCAAGCTTTTATGAACCCATCTCAAAAAGCAGTATTATCTACACGCCCGATAATTCTCATGGCATGAAGCGTACTGAAACACAATGTGGTCGATGCAAAGCCCACCTCGGTCATGTGTTTGAAGATGGCCCCCCTCCAACCGGCCTGCGCTATTGCATCAATGGAGTTGTACTGGATTTTGCCGCGGCTAAGAAGGCGGAGAAGGAGTATAAGGAGGCGGCTGGGAAGAAGGAAAACTGAAATACCGCCTTTAGCTTTTGGCTATTGGCTTTTGGAAGCTGTTAGAATCGGAGGCCGACCGAAATATGTAAACTCTGCAAAGGCTTTTAGCACCATCACTATAATTTTCGAAACGGTTAGGTAATGAAACATAATTTGAAGCAGGTGTTTCGTTTATCGTTATACGACATATGCAAGATTCAAATTTAGTATCAACGAGTTCAATTCAGTAAGCGACCGTCATAACAGCTCTGTATAATTTTCAAATCGTAGACTGCGCCCTCCAATAGCTCCAAAAGCCAACAGCCAGTAGCCAACAGCCTTATCCTCTCAACTTTCCTTTCGTATAAAACCCTCTCTTATATTTCCGTATTCCGTAGCTCGGAGATAAATTTACCCCATTCAAAAAGTCACTTATGAAGTATATGAAATTGTTGTTTGGCCTTGCCCTTATTTTATTTTCTTTCATTCCCTCGATTGCGCAGGTGGATCTTTCTCAGCCACTGCCTGTTGATAAAAATGTGCGGATTGGAAAATTATCAAATGGACTGACCTACTATATCCGGAAAAATACCAAGCCGGAAAAAAGAGTTGAACTGCGTTTGGTTGTAAATACAGGTTCGGTTATGGAAGATGATGACCAGCTTGGACTTGCACATTTTATGGAACACATGAATTTCAACGGAACAAAACGTTTCCCGAAAAATGAACTTGTAAATTATTTGCAATCAATAGGTGTTGAATTCGGCGCTGACCTGAATGCGTATACTGGTTTTGATGAAACAGTGTACATCCTTCCTGTACCAACTGATAAACCTGAACTCGTTGATAAAGGTTTGCAGATCCTGGAAGACTGGTCGCACAATGCATTGCTGGATTCAGTTGAAATAGAAAAAGAAAGAGGTGTTGTGATCGAGGAATGGAGATTGAGCCGCGGTGCAGATGAAAGAATGCTTCGCCAGACTCTTCCTGTTCAGTACCAGGGATCGAAATATGCTAAGCGACTTCCGATCGGAACAAGAGAAAGTTTGCAGGGATTCAGTCATGATGTTTTAAAAAGATTTTACCGTGACTGGTATCGCCCCGACATGCAGGCTGTGGTTGTTGTTGGCGACATCGACGTAAATGAAATGGAACAAAAGATCAAGCAGTACTTCGGTGATATTCCTGCTGCAAAAACTCCACGTCCCCGCGAAACCGTTCCGGTTCCTGATCATGATGAAACATTAACTGTAGTTGCAAAAGATAAAGAAACTGCATTCCCATCTGTTGAGATCATGTTCAAGAAGGACAAGCATGAAGAAAAAACTGTTGGTGATTACGCGCAATTCTTAAAAAATCAACTGTTCACCAACATGCTCAATTCACGTTTCCAGGAATTGACAATGAAACCCAATCCGCCATTTATTGGTGCCGGTTCTTATTATGGTGGCACATGGGCGAGATCAAAAGATGCTTATCAATTATTCGCCAATAGCAGCGACACCGGTATTTCAAGAACGATCTGGTCACTGCTTGAAGAAAATCATCGTGTCGCACAATATGGTTTTACTGAAGCAGAATTAGACAGGCAGAAAAAACAAATGATCGCTTTTTATGAAAAAGCATACAATGACCGCGATAAAAGCGAGTCAGGAAATATGGTGAATGAATATGTAAATAATTTTCTGCAGGGTGAACCAATCCCTGGAATTGAATGGGAATACAATTTTGCAAAATCATATTTGCCAACCATCAGTATTGCTGACATTAATAAACTTGCAAAAGAATGGTTCAATAAAAAGAACATGGTGGTTACGGTGAATGCGCCGGAGAAAGAAGGAATTAAGATCCCTTCTGCTGATGAAGTGAAAAAAATTATTGCGAGCGTAGAAACGGCGAAGATTGAACCCTATGTAGAAAAAGCCGTTGCAACTGAATTGCTTGCGAAAAATAAACTCAGGCCTGGAAAAGTAACTGCAACAAAAGCAAATGCAAAACTGGGGACTACCACACTAACATTATCAAATGGTGTGACGGTTGTAATTAAACCAACTGATTTCAAAAATGATGAGATCCTTGTACGCGCAGTTAGTAAGGGTGGTCATTCCCTTGCGAGCAATGCAGATTATTATTCTGCAGCCAATGCTTCGCAGATCGTGGCGCAAAGTGGTGTTGGAGAATTTACAGCAGCAGATCTCAGCAAAACATTAAAAGGAAGAAATACAAGTGTAAGTGCAAATGTTGGTCAGCTATCAGAATCAATCAATGGTTCATCCACTCCCAAGGAGGTTGAAACGATGTTACAGTTGATCCATTTGTATTTCACTGCCCCAAGAAAGGACAAGGATGCATTTTCATCTTTTGTAACAAGACAAAAGCAATTGTTGCAGAATATCGGCAGCAGCCCGGATTTTTACTACAGCAGTGAGCTGACAAAAATTCTCACCCAAAATCATCCACGCGGTGGTGGCATTCCAAAACCAGAAGATTTCGACAAGATCAATCTCGACCGTGCGTTTGAATTCTATAAACAGCGTTACGCAGATGCAAGTGATTTCACTTTCTTCCTGGTGGGTGCAGTTGATGTAGAAAAAATAAAACCCCTGCTCGAATTGTACCTGGGAAGTTTGCCGTCTCAGCGCAAAAAAGAAAATTTCAAAGACCTCGGTGTTCGTCCGCCAAAAGGAAAAGTTGAAAAAGTAGTGAAGAAGGGTGAAGAGCAGCAAAGCCAGGTTACCATTGTTTTCACAGGTCCTGTAGCTTACAACCCAACAGATGCGTATGCGTTAAAAAGTCTTGCTGAAGTAATGGACATCAAACTTGTTGAGCAATTGCGCGAAGAAAAGGGGGAAGTGTATGGAGCTGGTGCTTTCGGAACGATCAACAAATATCCTTACTCGAATTTTGTATTCAACATTGGTTTCCCCTGTGCACCTGAAAATGCAGATGGTTTGACAAAAGCAGCACTGAAGGAAATGGAAAAGATCCAGAAGAATGGTGTTTCTGCTGAAGACCTGGCAAAAGTAAAAGAGCAACAGAAGCGCAAGCTTGAAGTGGATATGAAACAGAATTCATATTGGGTCACAAGTCTGTATGAAGCGCATTTGTTTGGAAACAATCCGGATAACATCCTGATCAGGGACAAACAAATCGCATCGCTTACTGGAAAAATGATCCAGGATGCGGCGAAGAAATATATTGATTTGAATAATTATATCCGTGTAACGTTGATGCCGGAGAAGGTTGAGGTGAAGGAGAAAAAGCCGTTTTAAATTAAAGAGCCTCCACACTGGAGGCTTTTTTGTTTCAATCAGTAGAGGTGCGAGAGGCGAAGGGCAAGAGGCGATGCATTTAGTAATCGCTTCGCATCAGCGTCATCGCATTGATCGGGAATTACATTCGAGAAATCTTTAAATTGGCAAATGTTGATGAAGAAATAAATTAACACAGATGTTCTCAGCAACAAGAAAGCCTCGCTCCTTGCCGTTCGCAACTTCTCTTTAGACTCATATTATCTAAACAACTACTTTCTATCTAAATTCACTCGCTCCTAAAAAGCCTCGCCTCTCGCCCCTCGCCTTTTCGTTCACATAAAGTAATCTTCAAATAAAAAAAAGCCTCCCAAAAGGAGGCCTTGCTGATAAACCGAGTTTTCAGGGTTATTGCTTTTGTCCAGGAAGTCTCATCTGGATATTCAAAACAAGTTCTACGTCCTTGTCAACCACCAGTGTCCCTTCCGGTGTTTTGTTTTCCCATTTTACACCATAATCAAATCGATTGATCGTGGTTCTTGCCATAAATCCAGCCCTCGATCCGCCGCGAGCATCTTTTATACTTCCACCATATTTTACATCGAATACAACAGGCTTTGTAACATCACGAATAGTGAGATCACCTTTCAACTGGTACATATTATTCTTCACCGGAGTAAATGAAGTACTTGTAAATTTTGCTGCAGGAAATTTTTCAGCACTGAAAAAATCGTCCGACTTCAGGTGGTTGTCTCTACCCTGGTCATCTGTATTGATCGAGGTTGCATCAACAGTAAAGTTGATCACTGCATCAGAAAAATCTGCTTTCGATGTTTCAAGGGTGCCTTCAAACGCAGTGAATTTTCCACTGAGCTGTGTTAGGCCCATATAATTTACATTGAAGCCAACATTGCTGTGCTTCTTGTCAATTGACCATTTAGCAGGTTCGTTCTTCAATTCAATTCGCTCACCAGTCATTTCAAAATTGTCAATCCTGGTTGGTTCTGGCCGCAGCGTTACAAACGCAGTCGCCGCCAGCGCTGTCACTGCCAGCGAAATAGTAATAGTAGATCTCATGTTTATTTTTTGAATGTGGGGTTTAATGTTCAAACATAGAGTTTTCTTTGATGAGGATAATGTTAATTCTTGTTAAAACCACTGAATGAATGTTCAATGTCCAATGTCCAATGCTTCGTAGCTTATTTCTTTGGCAAATTGCACGAATTACAATTTAAGGGTGATGCTGGCAGCTTCCATAATCTCGTAGCCCTGGAAGCTCGAAGCTCACAGCTCGCCGCTTACAAAAAATCCCTTCCTCTGTTCAATTATCCCTGACTCTTAATTAAATTGACCGGAAATCACATGCAATGAGATCTTTACTGCTGCTTTTGACTGTTATTTCTGTTTCGCTTGCTTCTGCCCAGAAATCAACCCTTGATCAGTTTAAAAATTGGAAACCAAGAGCGATCGGTCCGGCTGGTATGAGCGGACGTATTACTGCGATCGATGCGGTTGTTGCAAATCCCAATATTATTTATGTAGGCGCTGCATCTGGCGGTGTATGGAAGACAGAAAGTTTTGGCGCAACCTGGACGCCTGTATTTGATGACCAGCCCATTATCAATATCGGTTCGATAGCCATTCAGCAAAGCAATCCGAATGTTGTTTGGGTTGGAACAGGTGAGGGAAATCCGCGCAATTCAATCAATCTGGGTGGAGGAATGTTTAAATCCATGGATGCTGGTAAAACATGGAAAAGAGTTGGTCTTGAAAAAACAATTTGTATCCACAGAATTATCATTGATCCAAATAATCCAAACACAGTTTATGCTGCAGCCATCGGGAATCCTTATGCAGAACATCCGGAACGTGGTGTTTATAAAACCACAGATGGCGGAGAAACATGGAATCGCATTTTGTATGTGAATGATACAACGGGTGCTGCTGATATGGTGATGGATCCATCAAATCCCAATAAATTACTTGTATCCATGTGGCAGCATCGACGCACACCATGGAGTTTGAAAAGCGGCGGCACTGGCAGTGGAGTTTACCTCACTGTTGATGGTGGTCGTAATTGGAAAAAACTTGGAAAGGAAGATGGATTACCAGATGGACCCCTTGGTCGTACAGGACTTGCCTTCGCACGCAGCATGCCCACGCGTGTATATGCAAAAGTTGAAGCAACAAGAAATGGTTTGTACAAAAGCGATGACGGCGGATTTAAATGGGAGTTGGTGAACAGCAATCCAACGGACGTAACTGACCGTCCATTTTATTACCAGGAAATTTATGTTGATCCAAAAAACGAAAATCGTATTTATGATATCCACTCAACTGTTACACTGAGTGAAGATGGTGGCAGAACATTTCGCGTTCTAATTCCTTACAGCGGCATTCATCCGGATCACCATGCATGGTGGATACATCCGGAAGATCCGAATCTAATTATCGAAGGAAATGATGGCGGCATTGGTATTTCACGCGATCGCGGTCGTTCATGGATTTTTGATGAAAAAATTCCGGTTGGACAATTCTACCATGTGAATGTTGACAATGAAATGCCATACAATGTAATGGGCGGCATGCAGGACAATGGAAGCTGGCATGGTCCCGCTTATACATGGACTTCAGGAGGAATCAGAAATTACTACTGGTTAAATGTTGGTGGTGGTGATGGCTTCGATGTAATGCCCGATGCAGAAGATGCATCATGGGTTTATTCAATGAGCCAGGGAGGAAATGTTGGAAAGAGAAATGTAAAAACTGGAGAGTCTTGGTATTTGCGTCCTGTGTCACTTGAATTTGATCGCAAGCTTCGATTCAACTGGAACGCGGCCATTGCACAGGATCCTCATGATCCGAAAACAATTTATTACGGAAGTCAGTATGTACACAAAAGTCCCAACAAGGGAGTAAGCTGGGAGATCATATCACCTGATCTCACAACGAATGACAGTGTAAAGATTGACCAGACAAATACAGGTGGATTAACATTGGATATTACTGGTGCAGAAAATCATTGCACCATTCTTACAATTGCACCGTCACCCAGTGAACTCGGAGTGATATGTGTGGGTACAGATGATGGAAACGTTCATCTCACCCGTGATGGCGGAAAAACATGGACAAATTTCAGGGGAAAAATTCCTGGACTTCCCGTCGGTGCATGGATCCCACAAATTCGAGCATCAAAATACAGCGGTGGTGAAGCATTTGTAGTTGCCAATGATTATCGCCGCGGTGATTTCAAACCATATATTTTCCGTACAACGGATTATGGAAGAACATGGACGCGACTTGTTGATGAAAAGAAAGTTAATGGCTATGCATTATCAGTTATACAGGATCCCGCGGAACCAAATTTAATTTTCGCAGGTACAGAACATGGTCTCTGGGTTAGTCTTGATAACGGAAGAACATTTGAACAATGGAAAAATGGTTATCCATCTGTTTCAACATATGATCTCGCGATACAGGAAAGGGAAGCAGATCTTGTGATTGCAACATTTGGTCGTGCCCTGTATGTGCTGGATGATATTCGTCCGCTTCGTCAGCTTGCAACAGGAAAAACAATCAATAAAAGAGTGGTGGCTTTCGCTGCACCTGATGCATACCAGGCACAATACCGTGCAGCTCCTGGTTATGAATGGAGTACTTATGGTTTGTGGGATGCAGAAAATCGTCGTCGTGGCGCACCTGTTTCTTATTTCATCAATCCCTCGACTGATACAGCCAGAAGATCACGCGGTGCGGATAGTGTGACAGTAAAAATTTATAATGAAAAAAATGAAGTAATCCGCAATTTGAAGTGGAAAGCTGACAGTGGAT
>CAZCKF010000018.1:0-16065 GCA_964499155.1 uncultured Chitinophagaceae bacterium | reverse complement strand
TGGAGGTGCATGGTACAGTGCTGATGGGAAAAAAATTATCTGGAGAGCAAGTCGTCCGAAAACGGATGAACAAATAAAAGAATACAAAGAATTACTGGCTGATGGCCTGGTAGCTCCAACAAATATGGAAGTGTGGACTGCAAATGCAGACGGAAGTGATGCAAAACAAATAACCAATCTTGGACAGGCAAACTGGGCTCCGAATTTTACACCTGATGGTAGAATCATTTTCTGCAGTAACCACGAATACAAAAGAGGATTCCCATTTAATATGTACCTCCTTAACGCGGACGGCACCGGCATGGAAAAGATCAGTCGTGACCGCGGTTTTGATGCATTTCCAATGTTCACTTCAGATGGAAAGCAGATTATATTCTGCAGCAACAGGAATAATGGCGGGACGAGGGATACGAATATATTTCTGGCGGATTGGAAGTAGATTACACGGATTACAACGGATTACACGGATTGGTGTCTGAGTTTTGAAAAGTCTTTCATTATTTGAAGAGTTGTTTTAAAAACCCTCTTTCTCTTTCTGTTTCTCTTTTTCATTCCCTTTAATCCTTAACAAATCCTATCATCCTATTTAGTAAATTTGATCTCCAAATCTTACTACATGAAAACCCCAATCCTACTTTTATTCTCATTACTTACTCTTTACTCCTGTAAAAAAGATTCTGATTTTAAGAATGCTCCAGATAATGCAGATGAGCTGCATAACAAAAATGTGGGTGCATCAGCGAGAGATTTATTGAGTTTAGAAAAATACAAATCGTTGGTTGTTGAAATGCAGTTTATGCCGGGGTTTACCCCTGATGCAGCAGCAGCAAACGAGTTGCGATTATTTCTTGAAGCAAGATTGAACAAGCCTGGCGGAATTATTATTGAAATGCGTGAGATTGCTGCAAGTGGCTCAACAACACTGTCTGCCGCGGATTTAAAAACAATCGAGAACAATAACAGAACTGCATTTACTTCCGGCGATCGCATTGCTTTGTATGTGTTGTATACAAACGGGGCTTATACAAATGCAAATACTTTGGGTGTTGCTTATCGCAATACTTCTGCTGCTATTTTCGGTAAAACAGCAAGAGATAACTCTGGTGGAATTGGCCAGGCTTCAAGAACAAAACTTGAAACCACAGTTTTAACGCATGAGATCGGGCATCTTCTTGGACTTGTTGATATTGGAACACCGATGGTAACAAACCACATCGCAAATGGGAATCATTGCAATAATTCAAATTGCCTGATGTACTATACTGCCGAAACTACCGACATACTTGGATTTTTAATTACCGGCAGCATTCCGCAACTAGATGCAAATTGTGTAAATGATCTTAAAGCCAATGGCGGCAAATAGAAGATTCGAGACTCAAGACTCAAGATTCAAGGATCAAGAAAGATTCAAATAAAAATTTTAAGACTCAAATGACTTGCGTATGCGTTTTAGCGACTTGAAGCTTCAAGCTTGAAACTTCACATCGTACATCGTACATCGTATATCGTACATTAAAGCGATTCCAACCTAATCCACGGTCTTCCCAAGCCCTCCCTGAATGGCCATGGAATTGAAAGAAGGATCAGCAACAATGCAAGTGCATAAAAAATGAGTGAGCGGCGGTGTCGTACCCGGTCAGGCATGTTTTTTCGAATGTAACTTCTGCCAATATGTATGAGGATGATAGCAATCAGCATTCCTGCGAAATGTTCAACAGCGAAGAATCTTGCAACAGGATCTTTCATCACTACACTCATTCCGTTGTTTTGAATGGCTTTTAATCCAAAAGGACCAACCACCCATTGGTAAACACCAATTATAAACATCAGGTCAGCCGCAATGATCAGCCATGTACCTGCTGTTCTGTCGCCTGCACGGAATGTACGGTTGCCTGCAGTAGCGTGTCTGAATATCACGATCAGTAAAAACAACAATACAAACCACCTGAGAATAGAGTGTGCCTGCAGAAGGTAGCCATAAATTTCGTTCATAAAACAGAATTAAACGTTATAAAAACAATAACCTGTTTTATAAAAATATACAAAAACGAATTACCTGTAATAGCAGATGCTCAAATGTGCAACCCCCTCTTTCTCTTTCTCATTTTTGATAACACCGGATTGAGACGGATTACACTGACTAGTGCATATGAAGTCCCCTCTTATTTATTTGTGCGGGAGAAAATCTTGCTCACAATTTTCCATTCGTCTCCAACCTTTAAGAGGTTCATGTAGTCATTCAGGATAACCTTATCTGTTTCAATCCTGATCTTAGCCTGCGCAGCATTTCCCTCGATATTAATGGAAACGATTTCGATCTTGCGTTCCATTTTAGCTGTATTTGCCTTTACACGTGCGATATAATCTGCAATCGGTACATCCCTGAATTCATTATTCTGCGCATCGATGTATTTCATTGTTGCTGATGGATGAAAAGCTTTTTCCACGCGCGCGCCATCTCCACTCATGTAGTTTTCCAGGCAGGCACGAACACCCGCTTCATCTGACTGCGCATTTGCAGCATTCACAATTAAGAACGCAACAGCAAGCATTGTAATTTTCAGCAGTTTCATTGTAAAATGATTTGAAGGGAAAGTATCAAAAAGTGATTAGTTGTCTATTGCCAATTTTTCAGCGGTGTTTATCTGATTTGGATGGTGAATTTATTGTGATGGGCAAATGGCTAAATTTGAGATAGGATTATAGGATTGTAAAGGATAGCAGGAGGACAAATTATAGTAAATCCAAAATCCAAAACCCAAAATCAAAAATCAGATGCCTTATTATTATAAACTCGGAAACTACCCTCACAAGCGTCACACACAATATCGTCGTCCGGATGGAGAGTTGTATTCGGAACAACTCTTTTCTACGGAAGGGTTTTCAAATGATTATTCCATCATGTATCATGTGCATCCGCCAACACAGATCATTAAAACAGAACCCCAGGTGAGTGTGGCTCCGCAAATAGCGGAGGAAAAAATGCTTCAGCACAGGAGTTTTGATGGGTTTAAAATATCTCCTGTTGCAGATTATCTCGAAAGCAGAAAAGCTGTGCTGGTAAACAATGATTGTCACATCGTTCTTGCTGCCCCACAGAAAAGCACTGACTATTTTTATAAAAATGCAGATGCTGATGAAATGATCTTCGTTCACGAAGGTGAGGGTGTGTTGAAAACGATTTATGGAAATCTTCCATTTGGTTATGGAGATTACCTGGTGATTCCGAGAGGAACCATTTACCAGATCCAATTTAAAACAGATCAAAACAGGTTGTTTATAGTTGAATCATTTAGTCCCATTCGTTTTCCAAAAAAATACCTCAGCAAATACGGGCAGTTGCTTGAGCATTCTCCTTATTGCGAAAGAGACATTCGACCACCACAGGATCTTCAAACATTTGATGAAAAAGGAGATTTCCTCATCCGTACCAAAAAGAAAGGTGTGTTGTACGGAATTCACTATGGTACGCATCCATTCGATGTAATTGGGTGGGACGGTTGTTGTTATCCTTACGCTTTTTCCATCCATGATTTTGAACCGATAACAGGCCGTGTACACCAGCCACCTCCGGTTCACCAGACATTTGAAGCACACAATTTCGTTGTCTGTTCTTTTTGTCCAAGACTTTTTGACTACCATCCTGAGGCAATTCCTGCTCCATACAACCACAGTAATATCGACAGCGATGAGGTGCTCTATTATGTTGATGGAGATTTTATGAGCCGAAAAAATGTTACCAGGGGAATGATCACGCTTCATCCAGCGGGTATACCACACGGGCCGCATCCAGGTGCGGTGAAAAAAAGCATCGGGGCCAAAGAAACCAAAGAGCTTGCAGTAATGGTGGATACATTCCATCCGCTCATGCTTACCAAACAGGCACTTGATATAGAGAATGAAGGTTATGTGATGAGTTGGGCTGAGTGAAAAACACAACTTTACTTATATTCATAAAACAAATTTTTATCTATGATCAAGGTTTCAGAATTGAAAGCAGGTGATGTAATAAAAGTTGAAGAAGAGGGTGTGGTACGTGAGGGGATTGTTGTAAATACCAGCCGGGAAGAAAACCAGGCACTGGTTGATAATGGTGTACAGGAATTCTGGTATAGTCCGGATCATATGCATCCGATCCTGGTGGATGACCAGCAATTGGCGAACCTGGGTTTCGAAAAAGAAAATACTACGGATGGGGCCGTTAAATACAAAAAAGGTGTTTTTCGACTTTTAATAGCCAAACCAGGCGATTTTTCTCATGTTGATATCTGGTATCGGGAAGACAGACGTCATTTCAATCATCCCCTTGCTGTTCATGAACTTCAAAACCTACATGCCGATATGGCCAAAATTCCACTCGAAAGGCCTGTTCACTAACTGGTGAAGGCCAACATGTTAAGGGTTTATTTTTCTGTGATTTGGTTGCGTTAACCCTAGAGTTCTCAATTCTGGCAGTTAATTAAAAACGCTAATAAACCACCCTTTGTACTTTTAGCTTTTTACATGGCAAATCCAAAGGCATAATCTTTTGGTCTTCTGGTACATCACTCCTATCTTTGCGCTCCCAAAAACAGTATGTCGAAGCAACCGCTGATTAAACAGGATGGAACTATTATAGAAGCACTATCAAATGCGATGTTCAGGGTAAAACTTGAAAACGGGCATGAAATAGTCGCTACCATTTCTGGAAAAATGAGGATGCACTACATACGGATTTTACCCGGAGATAAAGTTGGCGTAGAGATGAGTCCTTACGACTTATCGAGGGGAAGAATCATTTTCAGATACAAATAGGCTGTTGAATTATATAAACAGGTGTTATGAAAGTAAGAGCATCAATAAAAAAACGCAGTGCAGATTGCAAGATCGTGAGAAGAAAAGGCAAGCTGTATATCATTAACAAAAAGAATCCTCGCTTCAAGCAGCGTCAGGGTTGATCATTGGGTGTAATCTGAAATGAGGAGCGCCCAATCAAAAATCAAAAATCAAAAATCTAAAATAGAAACATGGCTCGTATTGCCGGGGTTGACTTACCAAAAAATAAAAGAGGAGAAATAGGACTTACCTATATCTATGGTATCGGCCGTTCTACTGCCCGTTATATTCTTGACAAGGCAGGTGTAACGCACGACAAAAAAGTGCATGAGTGGAATGATGACGACCTGAATCATATCAGGAACGTGATCAATGATGAATTGAAAGTAGAAGGTGCATTGCGTTCAGAAGTGCAAATGAGCATCAAGCGTTTGCTTGATATCGCATGTTATCGTGGACTTCGTCATCGTAAGGGACTTCCTGTACGTGGACAGAGAACGAAGACAAACAGCAGAACGAGAAAAGGAAAGAGAAAGACGGTGGCTGGTAAGAAGAAAGCACCGAAGAAATAATTTTTTTAAGCTCCAGGCTACAAGGTCCAGGAGACAAGAAAAATACAAGGTCCAGGATTACAAGAAAGAATCAAGGATTGAGATTGCACGATTTAAGAATCAATTGCGGATCCGGGTGCACGGGGAGGATTGGTTCGACTGCGAAAGCAGGTAAATAAAAAAAGAAAACGATTACCTACAGATGGCAAAAGCAACACAACAGCAGCCGAGTGCGAAAGCGGCAGCGAAAAAGAGAGTGGTGAAGGTTGACAATTATGGCGACGCACACATCTCTGCAACATTCAACAACATCATCATCAGCCTTACCAATAAAACCGGCCAGGTTATTTCGTGGAGCAGTGCTGGGAAAATGGGTTTTAAAGGTTCAAAGAAAAATACTCCATACGCTGCGCAGATGGCAGCTTCAGATGCAGCACGCGTTGCATTCGATGCTGGTGTAAAGAGAGTGGATGTATTTGTAAAGGGACCTGGTGCAGGACGCGAAAGCGCCATTCGTGCGATTTCAAATTCAGGCATCGAAGTAGTGATGATCAAGGACGTAACTCCGTTACCGCATAATGGTTGCCGTCCTCCAAAGAAAAGAAGAGTTTAACTATGTACGATGTCAGATGTACGATGTACGATGTGCATTGTTCATTCATCGGACAGACATATTGATAAGCCAAGAGCTTTCATTTTACTAAAGGGTGCGCGATTGATTTTTTACGATTTTTTAATGATCGTTGCACCGGTACTAAAAAAATCGAAATGAAAAAAAACTATGGCAAGGTATAATGGTCCAAAGACCAAGATTTCCCGCATTTTCGGTGAGCCCATCCTGGGCAATGGTAAGTGGCTTGGAAAGAACAGCAACCCTCCGGGTCAGCATGGTGCAGCACGCAAGCGTAAGAGCCTGGGTGAATATGCACTTCAGCTTCGTGAAAAACAAAAAGCGAAGTACACGTATGGTGTTCTTGAAAAGCAATTCCGCAAAACATTTGAAGAAGCAGCACGTCGCAAAGGTGTTACAGGTGAAAACCTGATCAAATTATTGGAAGCGCGTCTTGACAATACTGTTTTCAGAATGGGTATTGCTCCATCACGTCCTGCTGCTCGCCAGCTTGTAAGTCATAAGCACATAACAGTGAATGGTGAAATACTAAACGTTCCATCATATTCATGTAAGCCAGGTGATGTTATTGGTTTGAAAGAAAAAACACGTGGCAATGAATCAATCACTGGCGTGGTTCGTGGTAAAAATCAAAAGTTCAATTGGGTTGACTGGAATGAAACTGAATTGCAGGGTACGTTCATTACTTATCCTGAAAGAGAAAGTGTTCCGGAGAATATTAAGGAGCAGTTGATTGTGGAATTGTACAGTAAATAGGATTGAAGGATTGGTGAAGGATTACAGGATTAGGAATAATGTCCAATGTCCTTAATCAATGCTTAATATTCAATAAAGTTTTCCAGGGTATTGTAAAAATATGATTGAGGAGAGAAGGGCAGTCACGATTTAAATGACTGTTCGGCAATCCAAAATCCAAAATCAAAAATCAAAAATTAAAATGGCGATTTTAAACTTCCAAAAGCCGGACAAAATTATTCTCCAGAAGTTGAATGATTTCGAAGCACAATTCGAATTCCGTCCACTGGAGCCGGGTTATGGTGTAACCATCGGTAATGCGCTTCGTCGCGTGTTATTGAATTCACTTGAAGGTTATGCGATCATTGGCGTTAAAATAGAAGGTGTTGAACATGAATTCGCTACCATGAAAGGTGTGAGCGAAGACGTGGTGGAAATATTATTGAACCTGAAGCAGGTCAGGTTGAAAAAATCTGTTGATCATGATGTAACGCATGAGAAGATCATGCTTTCTGTAAAGAACAAAACAGAATTTACGGCAAACATGATCGGTGAAGCAACACAAAGCTTCCAGGTAATGAATCCTGAACAACTGATCTGTACACTCGATCCATCTGCAAAAATGGATATCGAACTTACAATTGGGAAAGGTCGTGGTTATGTTCCTGCAGAAGAGAACAAACCGAAAGATGCTCCACTGGGATACATTCCGGTTGATGCGATCTACACACCGATCAAAAATGTAAAGTACAGTATCGAAAACACGCGTGTTGAACAGCGTACTGACTACGAAAAACTTTTGATGGAGGTTATTACTGATGGTACCATTCATCCTGAAGAAGCAGTAAAGCAGGCTTCACGTATTCTCATCCAGCATTTGATGATCATCACTGATGAAAACATCACGTTCGACAACAAGGAAGAGAAGAAAGAAGACCTCGTTGATGAGCAAACGCTCCAACTGCGCAAGGTGCTTAAAACACCACTTGAGGATCTCGATCTCAGCGTTCGCGCATTCAATTGCCTGAAAGCCGCAAAGATCAATTCACTCAGTGAACTTGTTCAGTACGAACAGGAAGACCTGATGAAATTCCGCAACTTCGGACAAAAATCACTTGCTGAAATTGAGCAGGTACTTACGGAGCGTGGATTACATTTTGGAATGGATTTAGGGAAACTGGGAGTGGATAAGGAAGATTATTAATTTCAAAATTTCAAGATTTCAAGATTTCAAAATTCCTTCAGGAATTCATCAATGCCGATAATCTTGAAATTTTGAAATATTGAAATCTTGAAATATTTATAAACAAGGGCTGTAATTCCTGACACGGTACAGTCGACAAAACAAAACGTCATGCGTCACGGAGATAAGATTAACAATCTCGGAAGAAAGAAAGCACATCGCGATGCGTTGCTAAGCAACCTTGCATGCCAGCTTATTCAGTACAAAAAAATCGTTACTACACTGGCTAAAGCAAAAGCGCTTCGTCAGTATGTAGAACCATTGATTACAAAAAGTAAAGAAAACACAACACACCAGCGCAGGATCGTTTTCAGTTACCTGCAGGATAAAGCTGCTATCACTGAATTGTTCAGCACAGTGAGTGAAAGAATTGCAGGTCGTCCGGGTGGATATACGCGCATCATTAAGCTTGGAACACGTCCTGGTGACAATGCAGAACAGGCTTTGATTGAACTCGTTGATTTCAACGAGGTATATGGTAAAGGAAAGGATGAAAGAAAAGAAGGTGCCGGAAAAAGAACACGCCGTGGTTCAAAAAAGAAGGGAGATCAGCAGGAAAACGCACCCCAGGAAACAACAGCAACAAACACCGCTGAAACTCAACCTGAAGCATAATTTGATCTCGATAAACATTTTGAAAAAGACTCCGCAATACCGGGGTCTTTTTCTATTTTGGCAGCGAATCTGCCATAAAACAGGGCAGAGCCACCACCATGAAAAAATTTATCCTGTCCCTCGCGGCGGTACTCCTGTCATTTTCCGTTGTGTATTCCCAGGATGCACCAACTACAGAAGAATTACAACAATCCATCATTGCAGAAATGCAGAAAATGGATTCAATCGAAAAAACACTTAATTACAAAACTGGCAAAATCACTCTAGCAGGGGGAATTGCAACAATCGATATACCTGCAGGATTTAAAATGCTTGAATCCGAAGAAGCGAATTTTGTACTAACTGAAATGTGGGGTAATCTGAAAAGTGAAGATGTGCCACTGGGCTTGTTATTTCCAGCCAATGGCGGTGCTACAGTGGGTGACAGTTATGCATTTATTATTTACTATGAAGCACTTGGTCATGTAAAAGATAAAGATGCAGATGACATCAACTACGATGACATGTTGAATGATTTGAAAGAGAGCCAGGTGGAAGCGAATAAACTCAGAAAAGCTGCAGGATTGGAAACACTTGATCTTGTTGGCTGGGCTTCAAAACCATTTTACGATAAAGAAAAGAAATTGTTGCATTGGGCGAAAGAGATCAAAGTAGAAACAGAAGAGGAGCATACGTTGAATTATGACATCCGCATACTCGGAAGAAAAGGAGTTTTAACACTTCAGGCACTTTCTTATATGTCAATGCTCGATACAGTGAAACAGGATATTCCGAAAGTATTGGACATGGTTTCATTTACTCCCGGTAACACCTATGCGGATTTTGATTCAAAGACTGATGATATCGCTGCATGGACTATTGGCGGACTGGTTGCCGGTAAAGTGCTGGCAAAAGCTGGTATTCTTGCGTTGATTTTGAAAAATATTAAGCTTGTGATCATCGGTGTTGTTGCACTTGGCGGTGGTATCTGGAAATGGGTTACAAGTCGCAGGAGAAGAAAAGAAGAAGAACTTGCATACGAAACTGCGCCTGCAGAAACGAATGACAATCCACCAACTGCATAACGTTGCGTTGATAACTTTAACTACCTGAATAGTCCCGCTGATGCGGGATTATTTATTTTTGCCCGGTTTTGTCATAAAAAGAAATCCTTTATCGATGCCAGAAACACAACGTGTCGCAATCCTTTTACTCGAAGATGGTACCATGTGCCAGGGCCGCGCATTCGGCGCTATTGGAACCGCAACCGGAGAGATTTGTTTCAATACCGGTATGACAGGTTACCAGGAAGTATTTACAGATCCAAGTTATTTCGGACAAATTCTAATCATGAACAATGTTCACATCGGCAACTATGGTGTGAAAGATTCTGATATTGAATCTGACAGTATCAAGATTCGTGGTTTGATCGGCAGAAATCTTGAAGAACTATACAGCCGCAAACAGGCAAAAGGCTCTTTAGATGAATACCTGAAAAATCAAAATGTTGTTGCCATTGAAGATGTGGATACACGAGGCCTTGTTGCACACATTCGTACTAAGGGTGCAATGAATTGTATTATCTCCAGTGAAGTAACAGATGTGGCACAGTTGAAAAAAATGCTTGATGAAGTACCAGACATGGATGGACTTGAACTTGCATCACAAGTAAGTACCGATAAAACATATGAAATGGGGGATGCAACAAAAGGTGTACGCATTGCTGTCATGGATTATGGCATCAAGCAACATATTCTTGAATGCATGGTTGAACGTGGTGCCCATGTAAAAGTTTTTCCTGCGCAGGCAAAATTTGCGGATGTAAAAGCTTTCAACCCGGATGGATATTTTATTTCAAACGGACCGGGTGATCCTGCGGCCATGAAATACGCAGTTGAAACGGTTAAAGATATTATCAAGGAAAAAAAGCCGACGTTCGGCATATGTCTCGGGCACCAGTTGCTTGCTTTGGCAAATGATATCCCCACATTTAAAATGCATCACGGTCACCGTGGATTAAATCATCCCGTAAAAAATCTTGTGACCGGAAGATGTGAGATCACCACGCAGAACCATGGATTTGGTGTTGATCCTGAAGCGGTGAAAAAGGCAAAGAACATTGAGATCACCCACGTTAACCTAAATGATCAATCCATAGAAGGAATTCGCATGAAAGATCGTCCTGCGTTTTCTGTGCAATACCATCCCGAGAGCACGCCGGGACCACATGACAGCAGGTATCTGTTTGATGACTTTATGAAAATGATAACTGACGCCAAAGCGTAATTAGGCTTCAGGCTTCATGCATCAGGCTTCAAGATAGGCCTCAAGAATGATAAGCTTCAGGATTAACTCGCAGTCGGAACATCCTGTTCGATTAACTTTATCACATGAAGATCGCAATTATAAATGGTCCCAATCTAAACTTGTTAGGTGCGAGGGAAACTGATATCTACGGTAATATTCCGTTCCAGGAATTCATTGCGTTACTAACTAAAAAATATCCTGACATCAGTTTTGCTTACTACCAAAGCAATATTGAAGGAGAGTTGGTGAATGCAATTCAATTGGTAGGTTTTGATTATGATGGAATAATTCTAAACCCTGCTGGTTACACGCATACATCAGTTGCCATTGGTGATGCTGTGGCTGCGATCAAAACTCCGGTAATTGAAGTGCATATCTCAAATGTGCATGCACGAGAAGACTTCAGGAAATTTTCTCACGTCTCTGCCAAATGCATTGGTAGCATCTTCGGGTTGGGCTTGAAAGGATATGACCTGGCGGTGCAGTACTTTATTTATATGAAGGAGTTGCCGTCCGAAAGAGATGCTGAGTGAGAGGGAGAAAGAAGAGCACACAGTTAAACACAAGTCACACAGATCACATAGGATCACAAAGATTTTACTAGCTGGAACATGAGTAAGCTAAACTTTGTGCCTCATTGTGCACTTTGTTTCTTTGTGTTTAACTGTGTGTTCTGTTACAACTTTCTTTGTTTCCTCCAAATAAAAAAATATATCACCACCAACACCACTCCGAACAGGATCGCTGCTTTTCCAACACCATCCTCCAATGCTTTTGTAAAAAATCCAACACTTGCTCCAATGATCACCACTGTTATGAGTAAAATCCAGAGCAGTTTATTATTTTCTGAACCCGAATTCATAAATAAACTATTTTTTCTTTCCCGCACTTCGATACAGCCATATACCGAATGCGACAATTACAATCAACAGGAATAATGAAATCAATCCATCTGCAAAACTTGTTTGCTTTGACATGTTTGCAAATTCACGACTAAAGGATATCAAAAGCAGAACTATGATCACAATCCAAATAATTTGGCGGTTCGACTTCATGATCAATGATTACCTGGTTGCACGCTTTTGCACCTCATCCAGTTTAGCTACATACAAACTTCTGCCATGCGTTCCGAGAACAATTTCATTATCCCGTGATTGAATCGCTATATCATGTATTGGAACTGATTTTGGCAATCCTGCATTCCACATCATGAATGAATTTCCGCGATCGTAGCTGACATACAACCCACCGTCTGTTCCTACATAGAGAATATTTTCATTCTTTGGATCTTCACGTACAACATTGATCGGTTCATTTGGAAGATCTTTTCCAAGCTGTGTCCATGTATTTCCGTTGTCATCACTCACATATAAATAGGGAAGAAAATTGTCCCAACGATAACCATTCAGCGTTGCGTATACGCGTGATTCTTTGTATTGTGATGCAACTACCCGACTGACCCAAAGATGCTGGGGTAATTTATCTGAAATTTTTTTCCATGAATAACCACCATCGGTTGTCATGTGAAGAAAACCATCATCTGTTCCCACATATAGCAATCCAAAACGCAGGGGAGATTCGGTAATGGTGGTTGATGTTCCATACGGCACATCACCAGGTTTTCCTCCACTCGTCAGGTCACTGCTCATCGTGATCATTGTATCGCCTTTATTCAGTGATCTGTGAAATTTATTGCTTGCGTAGTAGAACACATCCTGGTTATGTGAGCTAAGCAAAATAGGTGTTTGCCAGTTGAATCGAAATGGTGCTTCACCTAAATTATGTTGTGGCTTTACGGATTTGAAATCCCTGCGCTGCAAATTTTGCCTAGTGTAAAATCCAAATTGAAAACCTGCATAAACAGTAACATTGTCTCGTGTATCGACCTGTACCTGCATTCCATCACCACCACCAATTGACCTGTACGCATACTGGCCATTGTCAATCCAGCCAATATTTTCCCGATGATTGGAAGGACCGAACCATGTTCCATTATCCTGCAAACCACCATACACATTATATGGACGTGCATTATCAACGGTAACTGCATAAAACTGTCCCACTGATGGTGCATTAGCCTTGAACCAATTTGCTCCATCATCATAAGTAATATTTACTCCACCATCATTGCCATTTATAAGATGCGAATCACGATTTGGATTTATCCACAAAGCATGGTGATCTGCATGTACGTTTCCTTTATCGATTGTTGTAAATGTTTTACCTCCGTCTTTCGAGATCTGCGCATAGAATCCGAGTATGTATACTTTTTCAGGATTATAAGGGGATACATATATTTTTCCGAAATAATAACCATAGGTGTTGTAAATCGTAATTGGTTTCGTGTTGACTTTCTTCCATGTAATACCGGCATCATCACTTCGATACACTTCAGCTCCCACAATTGGTGTAGTAAATAAAGCAGTATTAGCATCGTGCAGGTATTCATAAACTGCTGTTGGTTTTATTTTCCCTGTACGCACCATTTCTTTTACCTGCGCTGAAGAATATCTCCTGTTCATCTGGTTGCTTCGGAAAAAGGAATCAATCTTCCTATCATCCATATTCATAAACTGTTCCTTCGTCAGATCCTTAAAATCAGTTAGTATATACCTTCCTGTATCTTTTTTGGCCGTGTCGGGTCTGCGGAAATTATTATCTACAACTGCATAGACAATCTTTGGGTCTTTTGGATAAACTGCAAGACCAATTCTACCGACACCATCACCTGTTGGAAAACCTGCTCCCTGTTTGCTCAACAATTGCCACGTATCACCACCATCCGTGCTTTTATAAATTCCACTTGTTTTTCCACCTTCAACAAAATCCCATGCGCGTCTTGTACGATACCATGCAGCGGCGTAGAGTTCACGTGGATTAGATGGATTGATTTCCATTTCAACTACGCCTGTATTATCATCTATTGCAAGTGTGTGCCGCCATGTTCTGCCACCATCTGTGGTTTTAAAAACACCTCGTTCTTTATTCGGTGAATACAAATGACCAAGTACACCAACCCATGCTGTATTAGCATCTGTTGGGTGCAATTGAATTTTTCCGATATGATGTGATTCAGGCAAACCAAGATATTCCCATGTTTTGCCGTTGTCATTGCTTTTGTAAACACCAATTCCCGCGTACGAAGAGCGACTGCTGTTCACTTCTCCAGTTCCCACCCAAATTGTTCTTGGTGAAGCCCAGTTAACAGCGATATCTCCAATACCTATCACATCCGTGCTGTCAAAAATCGAAGAAAAGGATTGGCCATTATTCGTTGTGTGCCATAGTCCACCTGTGGCATAGGCCACATAAAATTCAGTGGGATCTGCAGGATTTACCTCGATATCATCTACCCGTCCGCTCATAATGGAGGGACCTATATTCCTGAATGCAACATCTTTTAACAAGGATTTCTGTTCCAACGATTTACGCTGGGTGATTTTTTTCATTCTTTCATTGGCGGTTGTTTGTAACACCTGTGCATTTGACAGAATTGTAACAGCCAGAAACAGGACAAAACAGAGAGTTTGGGGTATTTTTGAAAACATAAACAGTTGTCTTTTTCGTTATAGAAGGGGCTGTCAAACTTAACTAAATATGAGGTTCATACTTGTTGCTTTAATGTTTGTGTCGATAAATGGTTTTGGCCAGTGCAAGACCTATATAATCGGGGTGAAAGGAGATACCCTGAATTGTGTCGATTTGAAGGGGCAAAAGCAGGGTCGTTGGGTGGTGGCAGTAGCCGGTTTGCGTGGTGAACCAGGGTATGAAGAAGAGGGTGTATATCTGAACGACCGAAAAGAAGGAGTTTGGAGAAAGTATTCTTCTGTTGGTGATCTTTTAGCCATGGAGAATTACCGCTGGGGTAGCAAGCATTTGCAGAATTTCTATTTCAACAATATGGGAAACCTTATGCGTGAAGAGAACTGGAAAGCAATAAATCCGGAAAATCCTTACGATACCATTCCCATTTATGATATTGACGATCCGCAAAAGATCACACGCTTCGAGGTGATCAAATTAGAAGGTCAGACACTGAAACACGGTACATGGAAAATTTATGATCCTTACACCGGACGCATTGAAAGAACTGAAAAATGGTGGCTTGATAAACCAGCAAATTCAGAAGGAACAGGATTTGATGACCTTGCACCCATCGATATGACACAGGGCGCCCGCTCTGATACCGCGTCTAAAAAAATTGTCTCCAAACCGAAAGAGATCCTGGACTACGAAAAGAAGAATTCAGGGAAGAAGAAGATTAAGGTGAGAGATGGTAGAACCGGTGGTTATTAATCAGGATTTCAAGATTTCAAAATTTCAAGATTTCAAGATTGGCTTCGTAGTAGAATCTGACAGAAGCAGGAGCTTCGCCATTCAAAGCTGACCCGTTTGTAATTTGTGTACAACGGTCAGTAAAATATTGAATGATGAAAAAAATTCTGCTCGCTATTTGTGGTTTTTTCTCTTTCTCAATAGCGGTTGCCGCATCAGTTGATACAGTCTTAATATATTCTTCATCGATGAAGCATTCGCGAAAGGCGGTGATCATTAAGCCGGATACATACAAAAAAGCCAAACGTGTTTTTCCTGTTGTTTATTTATTACACGGACACAGTGGCGACTATTCAAACTGGATTAAACTTGCAGCAGGCGTAAAAGAACTTGCCGACAGGTACCAGGTACTGATTGTTTGTCCGGATGGACATTCAAGCAGTTGGTATCTCGATTCTCCCATCGATAGTACGATGAGATATGAAACTTATATCGGAAAAGAAGTTGTTGACTACATAGATAAAAATTACAGGACAATTCCAAACAGGAGGGGAAGGGCCATTACAGGATTAAGTATGGGAGGTCATGGTGCACTTTTTATTGCATTCAAACACAGTGATCAATTTGGGGCAGTTGGCAGTATGAGTGGAGGACTTGATTTATATGCATCGCGGAATCGATATGATCTAATAAAACGAATTGGCGATACAGTCAATCAAATAAGTAATTGGAAAAATTTTAGTGCAGTACATTTTGTTGAAAACAAACCAAAAGATTCTCTTGCCATTTTGATCGACTGTGGTGTACAGGATTATTTTTTTGCCTCCAATCAAACCGTTCATGAAAAGTTGTCCAACGGAAAAATCCCTCATGAATTTATTATTCGTCCCGGCCAACATAACTGGTCTTATTGG
>CAZCKF010000017.1:2012-16178 GCA_964499155.1 uncultured Chitinophagaceae bacterium | reverse complement strand
GAAACCAAATCTGACCTGGTTAAAACAGTTAAAGATCTATCAGAAGCACAATTGAATTTCAAAACTGCCCCTGACAGGTGGTCTGTAAAAGAATGTGTGCAGCACATAGCCGTTTCAGAAAGAGGATTGTATGGAATGTTTGAAGCTGCCATGAAACAGCCAGCCAATCCGGAAAAACGTTCGGAGATCAAGATGACAGATGAATCTATTGTCAAAATGGTTTCGGACAGATCCTCCAAATTCAAAGCACCAGAACAAATTTGGCCTGACAAAGCGAATTGGAAAACCTGGGATGAAACGCTGGAAGCTTTCAAAACATTTCGTGGTGATATTATACAAAATGTAAAATCTACCACGGCTGATCTTAGAAATCATGTGATCCAAACTCCAATAGGTGTAATGGATGCATACCAGATGCTGCTGTTTATTTCAGCACACAGCAATCGTCACACACAGCAAATGAATGAAGTGAAATCACATCCTGATTTCCCGAAACAATAGGATCTCGTGCTTAAAGATAATTTCTCGCAACAAGCCAAGATTTACGCAAGGTTTCGCCCCCTTTATCCCCCTGAACTTTACGAATTCATCATGTCGCATGTTCCCTTGCGGGAACATGCGCTTGATTGCGCGACAGGAAATGGCCAGGCGGCATCCGGTCTCTCCAGCTATTTTGATCATGTTGATGCATTTGATATCAGCAAGAAACAATTGGATCAGGCACCCCGATTGCCCAATATCCGTTATCTGGTTTCCAATGAGGTGCATACTCCCTACCCGGATAATCATTTTGATCTCATTACCGTTGCAGCCGCCCTGCACTGGCTGAATTTTGAAAAATTCTTTACCGAAATAAAAAGAGTGGCGCGGGATCGGGCTGTATTTGCCTGCTGGTCATATAAGGTGGTGCGTTTCTCAAATGATGAAATCGACGCGGCTATTGATGATTTTTATTCCCGCATTTTAAAAGATTACTGGGACCCAGAAAGAAAGCATGTCGATGCGGAATACAAATGCATTCCGTTTCCTTTCGAGGAAATCGCTAATCCCGGATTTGTATCAAAATTCAAATGGACACTTTCTGACCTGGAAGGACTGCTCAATTCATGGTCGAGCGTTCAGCATTTCATTCAACGAGAGGGATTTAACCCTGTTGACTCATTTATAACCCATCTAAAATCCAGGTATAAAGGCCAGATTTTCGACGCATACTTTCCAATTTTCATGCGTATTGGATTCATCAACAGGATATAACAGGAAACCTTCGCCTGACCTGGTATACCAAATGCTTGGATAAGTATCAGATAATCCATAATTTGTGCGCATATATCCCTCCGATGAAAAAATTGCTTTTTCTTTTCCTGGTCTCTTTTTGTCTCTCTGCAGGCTGTGATAAAACAGTCGATAAAAAAGTAGAGGACCTGGTTATTCAAATGATGACCACTGGTCAATGGAGCATAACCTTATTCAAAGTTGATACGGTAGACCGAACTTCTGAGTTTGCAGGATACAGGTTTCAATATTATAAAAACCTGACTGTTGATGCGTTCTATAATAGCATTTTACAAAAATCCGGTACCTGGAGTGGGAATGCAGAGACAATGACAACCACGGCAAATTTTCCTAATTCTACTGAACCGATAAGCCTGATAAACGGGAACTGGCTGATTACCAAAAGTGGATCCAGGGTTGTAGAAGCCACACAAACCAATGGAACCGAAGTAAAACTAATGCGCCTCTACAGAGAATAATTTAAACGATTACCCGTTTAACCTTGTCTCATATCCAACCCCTTGATAAACTTTTCTCATTGAGTTGAAGCAAATTCAGTGGTTTCCGGAAAACCTTTTTTCCTGTAACCACGTTTTTTGAACTGTAGGGAATGCTTTTTGCTCAATGTGATTCGCTTTCATCCTTAACCTTTAAAAAACGCTTTGTTGAGGCGGACTTGTTATTATACCCTTCGAACGCTTACTGCTTTCCTGTGTCTTTTTCTGACTGCATCAATTGCATACAGCCAGCCGGTAGCGAATTTTACAGCCTCTCCACGAGCAGGTTGTTCTCCCCTTGTAGTTAATTTTCAGGATCAATCCACGGGTAATCCAACCGCCTGGAGTTGGAATTTTGGAAATGGCGCCACGTCAACACTGCAAAATCCTTCAACAACATATTTTACTGCAGGCACCTATACCATCACCTTAACCGCCACCAACGGCGCGGGATCAAATACGCTTACCCGTACCAGTTATATCACAGTGTATGAAAATCCCACAGTTGATTTCAGTGCGAATATTACTGCAGGTTGTTTCCCACTAAGAGTACAGTTTTCAGATCTATCCACACCGGGAAGCGGGAATTCAAACACAACATGGTTTTGGGATTTGGGAAATGGTACCCAGTCGAATGTTCAAAATCCATTAATTACTTATACAACTGCGGGAAATTTTACGGTTACATTGAAAGTGACAAATGACAAAGGATGCTCGAAAGTTTTGCCGCGCCCCAATTTTATAAATGTTGCTCCTGGTGTTACTGCAGGATTTGACAATACAAATCCAACAGAGTGCCGTCCACCATCCAACATTAGTTTTACAAATTCATCTACCGGACCTGGTACACTTGCTTATACATGGAATTTCGGTGACGGCAACACTTCAACAGCAACGAATCCGGTTCATACTTATACAAGCACAGGAACTTTCAGTCCATACCTGGTTGCAACAAGTAGTTCGGGATGTACAGATACGATATTTATTGATACTGCCCTGGTGATTGGAGGAAACACCACAACATTTTCAGGACCTGATAGCGTTTGTGTTGCATCGCCTGCCAATTTCGCCAATACTTCCACACCCAATGCTGTTAGTGTGTTTTGGGATTTTGGGGATGGAACAACTTCAACATCCTTTACACCCATTAAATCATATGCTTCGCCAGGAAACTTTAATGTGAAGCTGCGTGTGATATATAGCAATTGCGTTGATTCTGTAATAAAACCAATTCGCGTACTGGCGAGACCCATTTCGTCATTTACAGCACCGGTAACAACCCGCTGTCAGCCACCACTCACGGTTAATTTTACAAATACATCCACAAATGGAGTTAGCTGGGAATGGCTTTTTGGAGATGGAGGTACATCAACTCAACAGAATCCAACGCATACATATAATTCCTATGGTGCATTCAACGTAACATTAATTACAACAAATGCTTCCGGATGTAAGGATACTTTGGTAATGCCCGCATTTGTAAAAGTAGAACGACCCGTGATCACCATCCCAAATTTGCCGGTGCGTGGTTGCGTGGCTTACACCATTTCACCCTCTGCTAATATTATTACGCATGATGTGGTGACTTCCTACTTCTGGGATTTTGGCGATGGAAATACTTCAACTGCATCCGGACCAACAAATGTTTACCCAAATCAGGGAACATATACAGTGAAGTTGAGAATTACAACAAGTACAGGTTGTACTGATTCTTTGGTCATGCCTGCTGCTGTGAGGGTTGGAACGAGACCAACGATTAATTTTTCCGGAACTCCACGAGATGTTTGCGCATATCAACCCGTTCAGTTTACGAATCAATCTGCACCCACAGATCAATGGGAGTGGGAATTTGGTGATGGTGGAACTTCAACAGCACAAAATCCCATACACGCATATACCGATACAGGATATTTCAGTGTTACACTTACGGGTTACAACAATGGTTGCCCTGACTCATTAACGATTCCTAATTATGTTCATATAAAACCACCAATTGCAAAATTTGATGCAACTGTCAATTGCAACAACAGGTTGCAGTTCACATTTACGGATCAATCTATTGGTGCACAAACGTGGTTCTGGGAATTTGGAGATGGCAATACCTCAACTGCACAGAGTCCCGTTCACACATATGCAGCACTTGGCACTTATGATGTGAGACTAACTGTTACAAATGATACATGCAGTCATTCCATCGTAAACAGGATTAAAACCGTGGATGAGATCCCGAGTTTTCATGCATGGTACACCGAAGGATGTAAAAGATTTGTAACACGCTTATCGGTGGATAATATTAATCCGGCAAATGTGGTGAACTACAATTGGACACTTGGCGATGGTCAGATCGTGAATGTTCCTGATTCCGCAGTGAGTGTGAGGTACGACAATGCAGGTGTTTATACTGTTACCCTGGTGATAACCGATGTAAATGGTTGCCAGGAAACATTTGTACGAAACAATTATATCACCGTTAATGGACCTGATACTGATTTCGACGTGAATTCTCCAAGAGGTTGCAGCGAAGCAACATTTACATTCAATGATCTTACAACAACAGATGGAAGAAATCCAATCACCTCCTGGTATTTTGATTTTGGAGACAGCACTTCACAAACATTTACATCGCCACCGTTAACGCACGTGTATAATAAAGTAGATACGTTTTCAGTAAAAATGATCGTAACTGATGCTGCAGGTTGTATAGACAGTGCATTTAAGCGTGACATGATCATTACTTCGAATCCAATTCCAAGATTTGGAACCAATGATACACTAACATGTCCGGCCGGTACAGTTACGTTTTATAATCATTCTGATGGTGTCGGCCTTGGATATTTATTTGATTTCGGAGATGGAAATACAAGTACTGCAGTATATCCCGTACACACTTATGCCGATACAGGATTTTACAATGTAACCCTAACTATTACTGATTTTAACGGATGCGTGGACTCCCTCGTGCGTCCGATATACATAAATGTTTCATTGCCTGTTGCAAGTTTCACTGTAAATGATTCCATCAGTTCGTGTACACCATTTGAAGTAAACTTTACCAATACATCTACATTCTATGCAGCATCCATGTGGGATTTTGGCGGAGGTACTTCAACCTTAACAGATCCAACTTATTATTTTACAATTCCGGGTGTGTATAATGTGCAATTGATAGCCAAAAGTCCCGGAGGATGTACAGATACAGCATGGAAGCAGATAACCGTATATGATACAACAGGTGCGAGAATAGATTATCAACCGCTGAATGGATGTAAACCACTGCAAATCGATCTTAGTGCAACAGCAACGGGTGTATACACTTATTTGTGGGATTATGGTGATGGCTCTATTGATTCTACCATCGGCCCCACGATGACGCATACCTATACAACATTTGGAGATTTTATTCCGAAAGTGATCCTGCGTGATCCTGCCGGATGTTTGATTCCAGTAACAGGAGCTGATACAATTATCATCAGGGGTGCAAATGCCAAATTTGGAATTGACCGTCAACTGTTGTGTGACAGCGGAAGAGTAAACTTTATCGATTCCACCACCTTCAACGAAAACGTAACTTCTTATACCTGGAATTTTGGAGATGGAAATTCTTCCAATTTGCAAAACCCTGTTCATAATTATGCAGGAACGGGTAATTATAACGTTTCGCTGATCGTGCAAACGCAATCAGGATGTAACGACACTGCCCGATTGCCCAATCCTATTAAAATCGTGCAAAGTCCAATGATCGGCATTGGAGGTGATACAATCGCATGTGTGTTTGAACAAATGATACACACTGGCGAATTCCACCGGCAGGATACTTCTGCTGTTGAATGGGAATGGTTGTTCCCGAATGGAAATATTTCTTTATTACAAAATCCGCCAACGCAGGTTTATCTGACACCGGGAGATTATTTTATTACCACGATCGCAACCAACAGCAGCGGATGTAAAGATTCTTCGCAAAAACCAATACATGTAAAACCGCTTCCAACAGTAGACATGCCGGCAACCATGATGGTGCAGGCAGGATATCCTGTAACCATACCAGCCACTTATTCGCAACCAACTATTATTTGGGACTGGACACCAACAACAGGATTAAGTTGCAGTACATGTCCACAGCCTCAGACAGCGCCGAAGTTCAACACGAAATATACCGTTGCTTTCACCGACAGCTTTGGTTGTTCAAACATTGGTGAAATTGAAATAATAGTGTTCTGTAAAAATTCGAACGTGTTTGTACCAAATACATTCTCACCGAATGGCGATGGAAGCAATGATGTGTTTTATATGCGTGGACGTGGTCTTGACCGGGTGAAATCACTTCGCATCTTCAATCGTTGGGGTGAAGTTGTATTTGAGCAAAAGGATTTTCCAGTTAATGATCCTGGTGTTGGCTGGAATGGAAAAGTAAAAGGAAGACCACCGCATCCGGATGTATATGTTTACCAGATTGAAGTGTTCTGTGATAATGGAGATATCATTCAGTTTAATGGAAATATTGCCCTGATCCTTTAAAGCCTGTGAAAACCTTTACTATGAGAGTAAGAAAAATGAAATGGCTGTTGTTGCTGGTATGCTTCAACGTTTGCATGGTGCAAGCGCAGGATATTCATTTTTCACAGTTTTTTGAGGCACCGTTGTTACGTAATCCCTCACTTGCTGGAATATATACCGGGGACATCAGGTTCCAGGGAGTGTACCGTGATCAGTGGAACAGTGTAACCAATGCGTACAAAACGGCATCCTTTAATGGTGAATATAAAATGCACATCGGGCAGGTAGATGATTTTCTCACACTCGGATTGCAAATGCATTATGACCGTGCAGGTGATGTTGGACTTACAACGATACACGCACTTCCGGCGATTAATTATCACAAATCACTTAGCACGGAAAAAAACGCTTATTTATCTGTGGGATTTATGGGTGGAATTGTGCAAAGAAGAATTGACCGTTCTAAGATGACCACAAACAGTCAGTATGATGGACTCGGTGATGGTGAAACTTTTCTTGAACCTCAATACACTTATCTCGATGGAAGTGCAGGCATCAGTTTGAATACAGGTATATCAGACAATCCTGAAGACAATATGTTTGTCGGAATCGCTTATCATCACTTCAACAAACCACGCAATTCATTTTACAGAAATCCTGCAATTGAATTACAACCAAAGATTGTTGGTTCAGCGGGTATCAGGTTTGGAGTAACTGATTATGGATACTTCACCATCCAGGCAGATCATTCAGTACAGGGAGCGTATAAAGAAACTGTGGCCGGTGCAATGTATGGTTTCAAATTGGGTGATGATCCTGCAATTCCAACTTATACATTTCATGCAGGTGCATTTCTTCGTTTTAATGATGCATTGATCCCCGTAATAAAAATAGATTACAATCCTTTTTCCGTCGCATTCAGTTATGATGTGAATCTTTCCAAACTGAAAACTTCCAGTTATGGTCGTGGCGGATTTGAATTATCCGTTTCTTATATAGGTTTTATTGACCGATATTTTTCTTCGGGAAATACAATTCGTTGCCCAAGATTCTGATCACCGGCCATCACCACCCGTTTCAGTTTGTATTGGCGGAACTTTTTTATCGTCAACATTTAAATAATTGAATACAATTGCGGCAATTGCACCTCCACCAATTGGAGCAACGAAATACATCCAGAGTTGTTCCCAGCAAATATGGCTTGTAATACCAAGTGCAACACCAACTGCAGGATTGAACACACCACCTGAAGATTGACCGAAGGTCATAGCGCAACCCAGTACGGTACCTGCTATCGCTAACCCATAGAAACTGTTACCAGAAGTGCCGCGTGTTGTGGCAACATGTAAAACAACATATGCGAGCAAAAATGTGCCGAGAAATTCAGCAACAAGCGCTCTGGTTATTTCTGCATCAGGAATGTTGCACATAGCATGACCTTCCTTTTCAAAAACAAAACGCAACAACACCGCCGCTGCTGCAGCACCAAAGAATTGGGCTACCCAATATGCCAATGATTCTGAAAGATCAATTTTTCTTCGAATCCACATAGCAACTGTTACGGCAGGATTATAATGTGCTCCTGAAATATGCCCTCCCGCATATATCGCCACCATCAACAAAAGTGAAGCACCAATTGCACCACCTAATATGGCTCCGCAAACAAGAAAAAAAGTACCAATGAATTCCACAACATATTTTCTCATAACAGTTAAGTTGTAGTGCGAAGTAAATGTTTTCAAAGTAAAAAAATCTGTCGCTTTCTTGCACGTGAACAAAAGGTGCGCAACTTTGTTATTCAATTAAACTAAAAATATGTCTGTGTTGATTGGAGATGTTGCTCCTGATTTTTCCCTGTATGACAGCGATAAAAACCTGGTGACACTACATTCATTACGCGGAAAGCAGGTTGTTTTACTGTTTTTCCCCTTGGCGTTCACCAGCACCTGCACTAAAGAACTTTGCATGGTTCGTGATGACATTTCTCGTTATGATAATCTCAATGCAATTGTTCTCGGAATTTCAGTGGATTCGTTGTACACTCTTTCGCGATACAAACTTGAACAAAATCTCAACTTCAGGTTACTGAGTGATTTTAATAAAGATGTTTCCGTTTTGTATGATGCATTATACCCGCAATTTGGCTTTGGAATGAGAGGGGTATCTAAAAGGGCGGCTTTTGTAATTGATGAAAATGGGACTGTGAAATATGCTGAAGTGCTCGAAAATGCCAGCGAAATACCCTCATTTGACCGGATCCAGGATGCACTTAAAACTGTTAAAACAGCCTCTTCCTAGGGGTTTTTTCTAACATTTAACTATTTGATTCATAACGAGTTCAAAAATTTTCTTGAAATCATTTGCAAGGCTTAAAAAAACAGGGTATTATTGAAAAATAAAAGTAAATTTGTTTCGTTGAAGCGAATTCTACCCATACTATCTATTATCCTACTGACAGCCATCCAATCACAGGGACAGAGCCGAGTTTCTCCCTTACCGGATGCTGCGGACCGGGTTATTAAGTTCTATCCTAACCCGGCTATCAGCTCTATTACCTTCGATTTCCAAAAAGGTTACGAGAAAGGTCTTGCATTGCAGGTATTCAACTTCCTGGGCAAACAGGTTTATGAATCCAAAAGCATGGAACAAAAGACCAAGATCGATTTAGCTGGTTACAACCGCGGCGTTTATATCTACCAGGTAAGAGACCGCAATGGTAAAATCATTGAATCGGGGAAGTTCCAGGTTTCCAAATAATGGTGTGCTGACTGCTTAAAAGTTTTTGCCCTCTACAGGGCAACAGGCATTCTATTGAACACGGATTACGGGATTAAGCTTGGATTTCACGGATATACAATCAGAAACATTTATTTCGTCAATGATTTCACGCAAAGACGCAAAGTGTGCAAAGACGCAAAACACTGATCTAAATACCATTCTTATTTAATTGCCACCTTTTATTGATATGCCTTTCATCCTACAAATCTTATATAGACGCTCCAACAGCCAAAAGCCAACAGCTAACAGCTTTTCTTAAAGCACTTGCACTATCAAAAACTTCAAATAATTCGTATTCTCCAACCCCCATACAACCGGATGATCTGCTGATGCATTGTTGAATGTTACCTGTCGCAATTTTCTTCTCGCATCACTCGCTGCCAATTTAATTGTCTTTAGAAAAAGATTTGCATCAACAAGACTTGTACACGAAGAGGTGACTAAAAATCCTCCTGGCCGAACTAGTTTCATACCTCTCAAATTAATTTCCTTATAACCCGTTATCGCTTTTTGAATATTTTCCCTGCTCTTTGTAAATGCAGGTGGATCCAGCATTACAACATCGTATTGCTTTCCTTCTTTTGACCATTGTTTCAACAGGTCAAAAGCATTCGCAACTTCAAATTTCACCACATTTTCCAATCCGTTCAGTGCTGCATTTTTATTGGCCTGGTTCACTGCATTCTCAGAAATATCGAGTCCGAGTACAGAACGTGCGCCATAATGTGCAGCATGAATTTCAAATGTACCGGTATAGGTAAATGCGCCGAGAACTTCAGCACCATTGACAATGTTCTTTATAGCGCGACGATTATCCTGCTGATCCAAAAAATAACCTGTCTTTTGCCCGTTCTCAATATCAACGTTGAATTTTAACCCGTTTTCATTGATTATAATTTTCGTATCAAAAGCATCACTCAGAAATCCTTTGATCATTGGTAATCCTTCGAGTTCACGAACCGGAACATCGTTTCTTTCATAAATTCCCCTGGGCGTAAAAATTTTTTGAAGTGCTCTTGTTATCTCCGGCTTCCATTTATCCATACCGAAGGCGAGCGTTTGTATCACGAAATAATCATTGAATTTATCTATGATGAGTTGTGGCATTTGGTCAGCCTCTCCAAAAACCAACCTGCAATTTTCTATATATCCCAGTTGTTTTCGATATTCCCAGCATGCTTTGATCCTGTCTTCGAAGAATTTTTCATTGATCTCATCCTTGCGATCCCGGGTAAGCAACCTCACAACGATCTGGGATTGTGGATTGATATAGCCCCTACCCACAAATTTTCCGTCTGACGTAAAAACTTCACCGATTTCACCGGGTTGCAGATCCGCGGAGACTTTATCAATCTCATTCCCGAAAATCCAGGGATGTCCATTTAAAACCCGCGGGGCAATCCTCCGATTCAAATAAATCTGCACCATTGGCCAAAAGTAGGTGATGAACGCTGGCATCCGGGTCCGGTCATTTTGTCTAAAAACGGGCGTTGGCAGTATTCTTGTCAACCTTACTTTTGCAATCATTTTTTGAAAACAGGAGGATTAGCATATGCAAGAAAAGCAGGAAAGAAGTGGGGAAAATGGAGGTTTTGACCTGAATACTGACGAAAATATCAGTGGTACCTCGCACCTTAATGAACCCTTGTCAGACGATAGCGAGGTAGACAAATTGCGCGCTGAATTGGATGATCTGAATGACAGGTACACCCGGAAAGTGGCTGAATTTGAGAATTTCAAGCGCAGAAATGCAAAAGAGAGACTGGAGTTGATCCAGACTGCGGGCAAGGAAGTGATCACTGATCTGCTGGATGTGATGGATGATGCGGAACGCGCTCAAAAACAATTGGAATCGAGTACAGACGTAAATGAGATCAAGGACGGGATTATGTTGGTCTTTAATAAGCTGCGGAATACATTGAATTCAAAAGGCCTTCGGCCGATGGATGCAATTAACCAGGATTTCAACCCGGATCTTCATGAAGCAATAACAGAAATTCCTGCACCGAAACCAGAGCTTAGTGGTAAAGTGGTTGACGTGGTACAAAATGGATATTATTTGAATGAAAAGATCATCCGCTTTGCAAAAGTGGTGGTGGGTAAATAAAGGAAAAGATCAGAAGGAACAATTATGGCTAAACGTGATTATTACGAGGTGTTGGGAGTGGCAAAATCTGCTTCTTCTGATGAGATCAAAAAAGCATATCGAAAAGTTGCAATGCAATATCACCCGGACAGAAATCCTGGTGATAAATCTGCAGAAGAAAAATTTAAAGAAGCAGCAGAAGCCTACGAAATATTAAGTGATACTGATAAGAAAGCGCAGTATGACCGGTATGGTCATGCTGGTGTTACAGGAAATGGTCGTGGATATGGTGGTGGCGGAATGAACATGGAAGACATCTTCAGCCAGTTCGGAGATATTTTTGGAGAAGACATTTTCGGTAGTTTTTTTGGAGGACAGGGAGGTCAACGCACCCGTGGCGGACAACGCATGCGTGGTGTGCGCGGAAGCAATCTTCGCATTAAACTCAGATTGAATTTCGAAGAGATCGCGAAAGGTGTAACGAAAAATATCAAGGTAAAAAAACATGTGCCCTGTAATGTTTGCCAGGGAAGTGGTGCAAAAGATCAAGGAAGTGTTCTGACATGCAGCACGTGTGGTGGTAATGGTCAGGTAAGAAAGGTGACCAGTACATTTCTTGGACAGATGCAGACAGTTACCACGTGTCCTGCATGCAATGGAGAGGGAACTACGATTACAGCCAAATGTTCGAATTGCAAGGGTGAGGGAAGAATGTATGGTGAAGAAACAGTTACAATTGATATTCCTGCTGGTGTGCAGGAGGGCATGCAATTAAATATTGGTGGCCGCGGAAATGCGGGTGAACGTGGAGGATCAACCGGAGATTTAATTATCCTCATCGAGGAGGAACCACATAAGGAATTACAGAGGGACGGATTAAATGTTGCCTATGATCTTCATATTTCTTTTCCAGATTCAGCATTCGGAACGCAGGTTGAAGTACCCACAATTGATGGGCGCGCGAAAATAAAAATTCCTGCAGGCACTCAGAGCGGAAAAATTTTCCGACTGAAAGGAAAAGGATTTCCCGCAGTTAACTCATATGAAAAAGGAGACCAGCTCGTTCACGTTAATGTGTGGACACCCCAAAATCTTTCAGCAGAAGAAAAATCAATGCTGGAAAAATTGAACAGGTCAAATAATTTTAAACCGCAGCCGGATAAAAATGAGAAATCGTTTTTTGACAAAATGCGGGAGATGTTTTCGTAGAATTTAAGATTTTAGATTTTAGATCTAAGATTTATTTAAGGACGAACAAACATCTCATTTGAAGGTCCAAGAAACAAGGTCCAGGGTCCAGGAAAGAATCAAATAATTCAAGGCACCAAGATAAGTTCCAAGATTTAAGCTCCCGAGGCAGGAACCTCGAATCATTCCAACTTCTCACCTCTAAATATTTCAGCCTCGTCCTCTGCGAGAGACGAGGCGGGAGAAAAATTCCTTATTCGATTAACAAATAATAATTTAGGGATTTAATATAGAGGAATTCGTGTATTTCGTCTTAATTCGTGTAATTGATCAGATTCTAACTAATACAAACGAATTTCAAACCAGTAAGGAGATCTAAAATCAAAAACCAAAAATCAAAAATTAAAATAAATCTCCGGCTTTCTTTTTCTTCTTCTTCGTCGAATAAAGAATTTTCGCCTGTTGTACCAGTCCAATAAATTCCTGCTGGTTGATGTCGTCATTTGCGGCGGATTCCATTGCCAGGGAAAGCACGTCGTTCCAGGTAGCATTTTTTACATAGGAAGATCCGCGAAGAATGCCACCGAATAGTGCAACTGCGGAAGAGAAACGGTAACATTTACTGATTTCTGTAAATGGTTTGAATGCATAATCTGCTTTAAAAGTTTTTATGTATTGTTCAGGTTTCCCCGGCAACCTGTAATTGATGTGAATGTTTGCAAAATCACCTGTTGTGAAATTTGTTTTCACAGCCTCGGTATTAGAAATGGTTGGTTGAATCTCAAATACAGCAACCATTGAATTGCCTGAACCAACTTCTCCACCCTCAATATTTGCAGAAGTATCCGTTATAGCTCCTACCTTATTATCAAAACCAATTAACCTGTATTCTTTTACTAGTTCAGGATTGAAAGAAACATTCATCGATACATCATCGGCAACAGCATACAACGTCTGTGTAAATTCTGTCAGCAGGATTTTTTCTGCTTCGCGATAATTATCGAAATAGGAATAATTACCGTTCCCTTTTTTTGCAAGGGTCTGAATTTTTGAATCCTTGAAATTTCCCATGCCCACACCAATACAGGTAAGATAAATTCCACTCTGCCTGTGCCGGCTTATCAATTCTTCCAGTTCTTCTTCTGTTCTTAATCCCACATTGAAATCTCCATCCGTTGCAAGTATCACGCGATTATTTCCCTTAGGAATGAAATGATTTTGCGCCACCATATATGCAAGACGAATTCCTGATTCCCCCGGTGTTGATCCTCCGGGTGTGAGTTCATCAATGGCTTTTAAAATTTTTCCCTTTTCAGCGCCACTTGTGGGATTCAGCATCACAGCAGTAATACCACCATAAATAACTATTGACACAGTGTCCTTTGCACGAAGATTGTTTACAAGCAATTTGAAAGCTGATTTTAAAAGAGGAAGCCTGTTTGGCATATCCATCGAACCAGAAATATCAATCAGAAAAACAAGATTGCTGGGTGGCAGCGTATCGAGATTTAATTTTTTTGCAGAAACATTGATAAACAACAATTGATTTTCCTGGTTCCAGGGTGAAGAAGTAAGTGTTGTTTTTACATGGAAAAGTTCATTTGATTTGGGTTCCTGGTAATCGTTATTGAAATAGTTCAGCATTTCTTCAATGCGCACGGCATCCGGTGGAACAGCACTGTTCATATTCAGGAACCGCCTGATGTTGCTGTAGGATGCCCTGTCAACTGACAGTGACATTCCTGTAACAGGATGATGCTTTGTATTAATGAATCGATTTTCAATCAAACTTGCATAAGTTTCATCCCCGGTAAACCATTGTCTTTGGGATTCGCGCGTCAGGTTTTCAGT
>CAZCKF010000017.1:0-2002 GCA_964499155.1 uncultured Chitinophagaceae bacterium | reverse complement strand
TGTCGTACTCGCCGGCAATAATTTCATTTTTACAGTGAGATAATTGTCCGGGGTTACACCAAGGGTTTGGCGGTGGTAGCCATCCATGACAAATGTGAGTGTGTCAACCTGCTTTGCCAGAACAATTCCAAATGATCCGAAAGATCCGCTTCTGTAAACATAGCCGGATCCTTTATGAATGATCTGTACATTTTGCAAAGGATTCCCCGACTCATCCTTCACTTCGCCTCGGATGTAGTATTGCTGTGAAAAGCAGGGTATTGCGGATCCCAGCAGCAGGATGATATATATGGCAAGTTTCAACTACTAATAAGTTACAAAATACAACGCGCAGTGCCCCTATGCAAGCTGGTAAATCTCCTTTAAATTCCTCCCCAGCCCATCGTAATCAAGCCCATACCCAACCACGAACTTATCGGGAATGCTGAATCCCACATAATCAAGCTGGAGGGGGTATTTTGTAGCATCCGCCTTATGTAAAAGGGTTACAATTTTCAATGAAGACGGTTGCTGGTGCATTAGCTTGGGCATGAATTCGTGAAGAGTTTTACCGGTATCAACGATATCCTCTACTATGACGACATCCCGGCCAAAAAGGTCATCATCAAGGCCAATCGCAGTCACCACATTACCAGTGGATTTCATGCCCTTATAGGACACCAGCTTGATAAAATTGATCTCTGCATCAATTTTAAGGTACCTGAAAAGGTCTGCAGCAAAAATGAAGGAACCATTTAAAATGGCGATAAATAAGGGTTTTTTGCCATTATAATCCGCATCAATAGCCGCCGCCAGCGCTGCAATTCTATCCTGAATATTTTTTTCTGAGAGGTAGGTTTCGAAGGTTTTATCGTGAACCTTAATTGTCGCCATGAGGGTGGCTTTTATAAATTTTCAACTTCTGGCCGATGCGCAAAGATGTGCCACGAAGATTATTCCAGCCTGAAATGTTTTCAACAGTAACATTATATTCCCGAGCGATCTGGTACAGCGTTTCTTTACTCCGGACCGTATGATATATCAATTCGTTCTTTTGTTCAACATTTGAAACAGTTGCAAATTGAGCTTCTGTATTTTTTCCAGAAAATAATTTATCGATGTCAGCCACAGTCTGCGCGAACAGTCGTGGGCGTGCTCCTGCTTTTTCCTTCAGCGCAAGTTTTTCACCAGCGGCAGGCTGCATATCTGATGACAACATATTATATGACATGAGGTAATCAAGCCGAATGCCTTCTTGCTGAGCAATTGAATGAAGCGTTTCTCCATTAGTCACAATATGATAATCGCTTTCACCCGTTTTCTTTTTACGTTGCAGGTAAATCAACTGGTTATTTGTTACCACATCAGTTTCCTTCATGTCATTGTATTCGAAGATCTTTGAAAGACTAATGTCGTATTGTTTTGCAATCGATAAGTAAGATTTTCCTGCCTGTACAAATACAACACGCGTATCATTTATTTTGAAAACACCAGAAGGATAGGAAGCATCAATCATATTCTGTGCAGAAGGACCTGATTCAACTTCATTACCTGAATTGTTTTTAACCATTGAATTTTCAGGCATCTGCATTTTGCCCAGTGCAATCAAAGTATAATCCTGCAGGTTGTATTCTTTGATCAATTTGATAATGATCTGCGGATATTTCGGGTTTGTGGCATAGCCGGCTTTTTTCAAACCATTAGCCCAACCTTCGAAATTGGTGGGATCGAGCTGGAATAAAAACGCATACCTGCTGTTATTTCTAAGAAAATCGGAATGATCCCTGTATGAATCTTCGTGTGAAGGATATTTTCTAAAACACTCCCCTCTCGCATCATCATCATGAGAAACAGATTCGCCCGTCCAGTTTGACTTGCATTTAATTCCAAAATGATTATTGGATCTTATAACCAGGTCACTTGTACCAGCGCCTGTTTCGTGAATGCCCTGTGCAAGTTTAATAGCTGCCGGTACGCCACTGCGTTGCATCTCTTCAATTGCAAGTTCTTTATGCTTGTCAAT
>CAZCKF010000016.1:0-16767 GCA_964499155.1 uncultured Chitinophagaceae bacterium | reverse complement strand
TAATTACGGTCGATGGTGTAAGACCTACTTTTCCTTTCAATTCATCAGCATCTGTTTTTTTGATGCCTTCAAAATTTACTTTGTTGAGCCTCGGTAATTCTGTTACGTTAATTTCTATATCAATATTATCATCCTGAATCCTTGTAACATAGATCTGAACATTTGAAAACAAACGCTGTCTCCACAAATTGGCAATTGCAGTAGAAAACTGGTCGCCACCAGGATGCAGGATTTTATCGCCGACCAGTAATCCTGAAATAGATGAAATGATGGCTGTATCATAAAATTTTGCACCGGTGATCCTTATGCTCCGGATGGTATATTCTTTAGGAATTCGGCCATCTCTAAATTCAATCAGTTTTGGATCTATGGAAGTTGGAGGTGTATCAATCTGAGCCTGTGCAGTGTAGCTAAAAATCACTGAAACCAGTAACACACTAAAACGAGATAAAATTCTTTGCATGTAGTTGATATTCTGTCGTCAGAAAAGTGCAAGCCCAGAACGGATTTGGTTGCTGAAGGGATTTTCCCGGGCGGCAAATTAACGGAGAATTATTGAAGTCTTTGTTAAAGTGAACAGGATGAATGGGATTGGTTAAGGATTATAGGATTTGGAGTTTTGTCATACAAGATCTTTATTCAATAATCCTGTAATCCTTAACCAATCCTCTCAATCCTGTTAACCTGGTCACTTGTTTTTCCAAAACGGCGTTCCCGGCGCTGAAAATCAAGAATGGCCTCATACAGATTTTCTTTCCTGAAATCCGGCCACCTGACATTGGTAAAATAAAGCTCTGCGTATGCGAGTTGGTAAAGTAGAAAATTGCTGATCCTGTATTCACCACTTGTGCGAATCATGAGTTCCGGATCTGGGAACCCGCTTGTAGTAAGGTATTGCTGAAGTGTATCCTGGTCAATTTCTTCAATATTCAGGTTGCCCGACTTTACTTCATGCGCAATGTTTTTTACCGCATTTAAAAGCTCCCATCTTCCGCTGTAACTCAATGCCATGATAAGATTTAAACCAGTATTGGCATTAGTAATCTCCAGGGCTTCATTCAATTCCTGCCTTGCATATTCAGGAAGCATGTTCATATCACCGATCACATGCAGTTTAATATTGTTCTTATGCAGGCTTTCCACTTCTTTCCGGATGGTGGTTACAAGCAATTCCATCAAACCCACAACTTCGTATTGAGGCCTGTCCCAGTTCTCTGTTGAAAAAGCATAGAGTGTGAGGTATCCCACTCCAAGTTCTGCGCAACCTTCCACGATATCACGAACACTTTCAACACCGTGATAATGACCGAACAACCTGTCCTGGCCCTGTTCACGAGCCCAACGCCCATTACCATCCATAATAATGGCGATATGGCTTGGAAGATGTTCCTTGTCTATTTGTGAAAGCAGGCTTGACATGATGATTGGGGGCAAAAATAGCTTTATGCCCCGAAACGCCCGTTATTAATACATCGTCTTTACCGGAGGACATTTATACGACTGCAAATTAAAAGTCATATAAACCATTGCGGTGGCAAACTGGTCCTTTTGTTTACTGTTACCGCGTTGACGATCCTTTATCCCAATTCTTTCTCCAGTTTGATATGACCTGTCACTTAACAGGTATGCCGGATTTGGTGCACCACCAGGAAGAGGTGGGAATATAGCCGGATCAGGGTATTGCGTACTTGCATCATCAATATAGTCGGTATTCGTAAAGCGATGAACCACTTCAATACCGACATTGTATCGCTCGTTGATCGAATATTTTACACCCACTCCAAACGGAATGGAAATACCCATTGAACTGTAAGGTTGCCTGTTTGGATATAATGTATCGCCCTGGCCCTCAGTGCCCAATGGTCGAAGAAAATATTTTTCTCCATCGAGGTATGCATATGGATCATAATTAAATATGCCAATACCAAGTGTTGTGTAAGGAGTAAAATTCATTCCTGGTTCACCCGGAAGGAATTTATAAAAATTAAAATCACCCTGTAATGCAAGTTCCCAGATGCTTGTATTAAAGCTTAGGTTCCTGCGACGCATGAATTCATTATGCGTATTGTATACATCTGAATAACCAAGTTGCGCATAAGAAGCGCCAACCCTTAATGCGATGTAGTTACCAAAATTCTTTCTGAAAAACATCGTTGCCGCCACTTTCGGACGATTTAGCCTCGCACGTGTATTCAGGTCACCGAAATAATGTGCGGCGCCAACACCAACACCAAATTCTCCCTCCTGTGTTACCGGATTTTGACCGAACACAAAGGCAGGGATCAACATTGTAAGGAGCAGTAGTTTCTTAATCATTTTACTCAATTTAGGGATACAGGTATTCACAAGACCTACGGATTTAGAAAAACTGGTCAGCCAACTTGATTTAGCGAAGGATTGGATTTGTATATAAAACGATAAGAATCAGGAAATATTGAATTTCCAGGGTGTTTGGGGGAGTAAAAATAATCGGAATTACTGAAAACCCGAAGCCTCACCTTCAACTTAATTGCGTTTATCAAGTCCCCAGGTAAGCTTACTGCGAAGTGTTTGCAGAAAATTGTTCTCGCTCAGCCTTACGAGACTTAATGGAAATGATTCCTTACGTACAGCCAAAAGGACATCTTTTGTTACAATTTCACGCCTTGAATCCAGGGCGCAAATGATCTCATCCACCCTGCTTTCGATCTCAAATGAAATGACATTTTCATCCGGAACAATTATGGGTCTCACGTTCAAATTGTGTGGCGCAACCGGGGTCATGACAAAACTTCCCGATTCAGGAAAAACAATGGGACCATTGCAGCTCAAAGAATAACCAGTAGAACCGGTGGGTGTCGATACTATCAAACCATCACACCAGTACGTATTCAAAAATTCACCATTCAAGTATGCATGGATCTTAACCATTGGCGCTGTATCACGTTTGTGAATGGCAAATTCATTCAGGGCATATGGAACCTGGCCGAACATGGGAAGGTTTGCATCGAGATGAATCAGCGTTCTTTTGTCAATCACAACTGTTCTTCTCACAAGTGCAGTGATGGCAGTTTTTAATTCATCCCGACCAATACTTGCAAGAAAACCAAGTCTTCCAAAATTGATTCCCATGATGGGAATATTCTTGCTTCGTACCAATGTAACCGTATCGAGCAAAGTTCCATCACCACCCAGGCTGATGATAAATTCAATATCATCTGTTAGATCTTCAGAAAGAGAAAATGTTTTTGTATCAGAGGGAAGTGTGCAACAGGAATGTAAATGATTGAAGTAGGGTTGGAAAATAACAGGCTCAATCTTTTGTTTTTCCAATTCATCAAACAACAGCTGAATATCGGAGTGCTGCTCCGTTTCCAGCACCCGGCTGTAGATGGCTACCTTCATTCAGTTAGAAATAATTCTTCTGGTGTAAATATAAACCGTTTTGACCTAAAGGATTGAAACTCCACTCGAACTTGAAAGTGAAATCATAGAAGGTCAGCATATCAATTCCAAAACCACCGGAATACAACATACGATTACTAAGAAGATTTTCTCCAGGTTGCGGATTGTAAACATAACCGGCATTGCCATACACTTTTGCAAAAAAGCGAAATGGAATGTCATTGAGTGATGGAAATTTTTTCGATGGAATTCTTATATTGAATTTTGCAACTTCACGAATGAAAATAGCTTTCAGGTATCCGCCTGCAACACCATCAATTGAAAATTCTTCAAAGCCCTGCATTGAATTTGTTCCACCCATAAGGCCCCTGGAATAATAAGGCTGATTAAATGGCAATTTAACCTGGCCGGATGCGCGCAGATTAAAATATGTTTTCTTAGCAATTGGCCAGCTTCCTGATCCCTTTGCTGTTAACGACCACACATTGGTAATATTATTAAATCCGCGTTTGCTCAACCGCACATCCGCCATGTATCCCTGCAGTGGATAAGGAATATAATCAACATCATTGTAGGAGGCTGCATAATAGATCTCTGGAAAACTTACTTTGTTTCTTCCATTCTTAAAATAAGATGGATTCAGTGCGACTACAGTGTCTTCAACACTTTCCATCGTGTATCCAAATCCAACACGATGACGCGTTTTGATTGCACGACGATAGGTGAGTTCAATATTTGCTTTGAAATAGGTTCTTATGTAATCATTATTGTCACGGAATGCGACCGTTTTATCATTGATCGTATTGTAAATGATCTCGTGATTCTTTCCAAACTCGAGTTTTGTACCAAGGCCCCATTGCATTCCTTTGTCAATGTACATCCGGTCATAATTAAGTGAAACGTGCTTGGTATATCCATTGGCAAGTTTTACACTCAATGGATCATTTCTTCCCGTTGCATTTTTATAATTCAGTTTAACGCCGTAATTCAATCGTTTGATGTCCATCTTATGCGTGTTGGTCCACACATTAAAATCATCAACGGGTTTTAGATATGGCATTGGGAACAGATACCATCTTTCTTTGATATCGATTTGGATATCGACATCATAACCATCAAAACTTTTTAAGGTAACATCAACATCGTGAAAAAGTGCAGTATTCATCAACTGGCGTTTTGCATCGTCGAATTTTTCAACAAGCGCATTGAGTGCAAAAGCCTGGTCTTCTTTAAAAGGAAGCTCACGTAAAATGATTGAACGCTTTGTTTTTTTATTTCCGTAAATGAGGATGTAACGAACGCGAAAAAGCGATGCAGACATGGAGTCCGGTGAAACAGGTAAAATTCCGGGAGTTGATTCAACAGCACTGCCTTCGCCTAATGATACCGATTCCGACTGGGCGGATACGGTTAAACATGAGACAAATAGAAAACACGAAAACAGGTAATATTTCACTCTTTGGGACATTCTGGGTACACAGTCTACCAATATACTGTAAAAATCTATACCGGGGTTGCCTGTCAGATCCCCAGGTAGTTCATTAAGTTGTCATAATTATTTTTCAGCTCATTTTCGAACAACTCTTCACCGAAGTAGTACTTAACATTGTATTCATAGCGCTGAAAAGCGGCAATAAGATCAGAAACCTCAAGTTTATTGACCTTAATCGTCAATTGCATTATGCCGGTTGCAGGATCTGTATAAGTGTTGAGCTGGGTAATTTGTGCATCATTTGATTCCACAATACGGTTGATCTCGTTAAATGAATAACTCTTGCTTTCAAGTTCGAGAACGATCAATCCGCCTGGTTCATGCAAACTCATGAAGTCAGACGAATACCGCAACAGATCATTATAAGTAACTACACCAACAATGCGTTTGTCTACTTCGACAATTGGAACCACGCTCAGTCTATTTTGTACAGCAATCTGGATCGCTTTTAAAAAATGTTCATCATCCTGAACGGAAGGAGAAGGAAAAGATTCGCTGATAGATTGAATTTCCTGCGTCTCATCGGGAGCATGCAATAATTCTTCTTCGCTGATGAGTCCTGTGTAGATCTGGTCCTGTACGATCGGAAGATGAACGACATGATAGTCATTCATCATCTGCAATGCCTGGTACACTGTATCATGCAAATGAAGATATGGAATCGCCTGCGTTTGTAAATCCCGTGTTAACATGGATAGCGGCTTTATGAACCAAGACAGTAATTATCACGCTACTGTTGCAGGTTCACTTTGTTTTTTCAAAAATTTATGCAAGATCACATTGAACTCATCCGGTCTTTCCATCATCGGCGCATGTCCGCACTTATCAATAAAATGCAATTCACTGTTCGGAATAAGCCGGTTAAATTCTCTGGCCACAAATGGCGGGGTGATGGTATCATCGTTCCCCCATATTAATAACGCAGGTTGTTTGATTTGATTGAGTTCTTCACCAAGATTATTACGAATGGCACTTTTTGCCAATGCAATGATCTTAATCACTTTCAGCCTGTTATTTGTAATTGAAAACACTTCATCCACCAGCTCTTTTGTGGCAGTGCGTGGATCATAAAAAGTCAATTCTGTTTTTTTCTTAATGTATTCATAGTTGCCTCGCTTGGGATACGTGTCACCCATCCCGTTCTCAAACAATCCCGAACTCCCGGTAAGAATGACTGATTTCAATCTTTCTGGATGCTTTAATGTATGAACGAGCGCGACATGACCACCAAGTGAATTTCCAAGCAAATGAATTCCTTTATAATCCCTCATTTCTATGAAACGATGTACATATTTCGCAAGACCTCCCACAGAAGTATGAAGTATATCAAGTTCAAAAAGTGGAAGTATGGGAACTATAACCTTATTGTGATGCCTGAAATATTCAATAAGGCTCATGAAATTACTCAACGCGCCAAACAATCCATGAAGCAGGAGCAAAGGTTCGCCCTCGCCTTCTTCAATGAACTTAAATTTTTCCTGTTGTTTAATCTCGTACTGCATGTCAGCGCTTGAGAATTATTTTGCTAAAAATAACAGATTCCGGTCAAAAATGCTATCGAACCAATTATGTATCAATTCGTTTTTAATACTTAACCCGCTCAGAAACACCACCAAAGAATTGACCCAGTTCATGAAACATATTTTTAAAAACAGGTATTATTTTACCAAAGCCTTCAATCACTTTGGGGCCAATGGGCTGCACATAACTGAATGTAGCTGATGCATCAATCGAGTTCTGTTTTATCAATCCAATGTTGTGTGCATAAAACAAAACAACACTGTAGATCATGATATATAAAATCACATACAGAATAATGCAACCAAGCCTGTTCAACCAACCAAGCATGGCAAGTTGAACCGTTTTTTCAATAAGCTTCGCGCCGATTCTTACAAGTAATACAACCACAATCAGCACAATCGCAAATGCAATGACCGGTAACCACTTTTCTGATAGAGTCACTTTGGTTCCGAGCCATGATGCCACCACTGCAGATAATTTAATAGCTGCTGCGAGACCGATAATAAAAGCAAGCAATGAAAAAACGGCAACGATAAATCCGCGGGAAAATCCTTTGAAGATGGCTACTACAACAAGAATTACAAATACAATATCAATCAGCATTTAAAAAGTTGAATACATCATCCATTTTTACTCAGCATTTCTTTTACAACTGCAGATATCATTTTTCCTTCTGCTTTTCCAGCCAGTTGTTTGGTTGCAACACCCATTACCTTACCCATGTCTGATGGCGAACTTGCGCCTGTTTGTGTAATGATCTGTTGAATGACCTGTTTCAATTCGTTTTCTGAAAGTTGTTGTGGAAGGAATTTACTGATCACATCAATCTCCTCCTGCTCACGTTGAGCAAGGTCTGTTCTGTTTTGCTGCTGAAAAATTTCCAGTGAATCTTAGCGCTTCTTTACAAGTTTTTGCAGCAATTTGGTTTCATCTTCTTCTTTCAACTCTCCCCCTGCACCCTCCGATGTTTTTGCCAGAATGATGGCAGCTTTGATGGCACGAAGACTTCTGACTGTTTTTTCATCTTTTGCAAGCATGGCTGTTTTTAATTCAGCCATGATATTTTGTTCAAGACCCATATAAATTATTTTGTCTGTTGCTTTTTAGCCTGTTGTTCATGAAATTTTTTATAAAAAAGCTGAGCAAAATTTTTCATGTCATTCACCAGCTCTTCATTGTTTGTTGCACGATTATATGATTCTGCCATGCTCATCAATGTCTGATAATAGAAATCTGCCATTTCATCAATCAGCATTTGTTTTGTCCAAAGGTCAATGCGAAGAGCTGTTTTTTCTGCACCATCCCAGAATGCAAGCATCATTGCTTTTGCAACCTGCTCATTGGCAATCGTTGTATCGGAAGCATTCCAGGTAATTTTATCCGGAACCCTTCCTTCATCAAGGTGAACATCTATCGTAATCGTTGATTTGCTCATGCGGTCAAAGATATAGAGCATCAGAGTTATCGTGAACCAGCAGTCTTCCCGAGTATTTGCCAGGTTTGCTCCGCAGCCTTATCCCAATTGAAATTCTTTTCTCTATCCAGGCCCCGCTCAATGAACTGGTCACGCAGTAATTCATTTTTATACAAGGCCATCATCTGGTCCGCAATCGATTGTGGATCATCGGGATTAAAGAACAACGCCGCATCACCAGCCACTTCCTGCATTGCAGTTCCGGCAGATGTAATGACTGGAACTCCTGCACGCATTGCCTCAATTACAGGCATACCAAACCCCTCATGCAATGAAGGATAAATAATGGCATATGAGGATGCTACAGCATTTGCGAGGCTTTGTTCATCGAGATACCCGCGAACAAGGACATCATCCCTGTATTTATAATTACGGAGCAAAGAAAGAAATGTATCATTTTTCCATGCAAGCCTGCCAGCAAGCAAAAGTTTCATCCCGGTTCGCTGCCATTTTTTAAATATTGAAAATGCTTTCAATAGGTTGACCAGATTTTTTCTCGGATGAATGGCACCGAAGTACATGAAATATTGCATTTCACCACTGATCTCAGATCTTATTTTTTCACGATCTGTAAAATCAAGCGGTTTGAAAATTTCGCGCGCACCATTATAGATCACTTTGATCTTTTCTTCAACTACCGGGTAATGTTTTCCAATATCATTGGCAGCGAACTCAGAGACTGTAATTATTTGTTTCGCTTTGCGAATAAACTTCCCGGTATATCGCCTGTAAAAAAAGCGATGTGATGCTGGAATAAATTCAGGATGATGAAGAAAAGCAAGGTCATGTATAACCATACACTGCGGAATGGAACTGGAGAGCGAACAAAAACCATCAGGTGAATAAAATATATCGCAGTTATATTTTTTCAAAGCAAAAGAAACCTGGATATCATACCAGTATTTCCAGAGGAAGGGATGTCGTGCCGGTGGATTTAAAACTACAGGTGAAATATTGTTTGAAAAAATAAAACGATCATCAAACGGCCTGTCGAAAAAAAATATAAACCGGTGATCAGCATGCGCCCTTGTAATCCTGGAAAGTATTTCGTTGCAATAATAACCGTAGCCCTCAAGTGGCTGCATTAAAAAGCGCGCATTGACACCAACCGTCATTGTTATTATTTAAGCAAAAAAACTTTCATCAAACCTGATGAAGACATAACCGTGATTTCCCTCGCAATATCACTGTGAAAACTCGTAACAATGCTGTGAATAAGTTTTGAAAAGCACTATGAAAATAGGGCAGTATTACAATTGTGAAGGTTTCTGCGCTGTACTACTTTTACAATTGATTGGGGTCATTTTACTTTTCCCGGACAAATTGAAAGAGAAATACAGTCAGGCAATTCCTTTAAAAACAGGCATGTTTATGTATATGTAAGCAGTCAATTACAGGAAAAAAATAGAAAGAAATTGATCGTCTGCAAGTCTATGGATTTAATGTAATTCCCAACCCAGTTCTGGCATAGTTGGTATCAAATTTGATAATCTTTAAATAGAAGATAATTAGCTCTTATTAATAAGTACACAGGGACAGGCAATGTTGAAGCGGGAAATTGTGGTTATGGAGCCGTCCTAAGACAAATGCGCGTTACAGAAATGAGTTTTGGTTAAGGCTAAAGAACGTAACGGGCCATCTGTCTTGTGTCAATCAACTTTTAATTAAATGACCTCTTAGGTGGAAGAGGATGGTGGCTTGTAAAAGGGGCCTTGGTTCGGGGCCCCTTTCTTTTTGCCCATACCTGAAAAGTGGGGAAAATATTGGGGAATTTTTATCCCATCCTACTACCTTTTTTCAGCCCAGGAATCCATTTTTCTTTCAAGCACTTCCAGCGGCATCGGACCATCTTTCAATATTTCATCATGGAATGCTGCAACCGAAAATTTACTGCCGAGTTTTCCCTCGTATTTTTTCCTTAGTTCAGCAATTTTTAAAGACCCGATTTTGTACGACAATGCCTGACCCGGAATGGCCATGTATCGTTCTATTTCAGCAACTGCTCCATCCTCATTGATCGCTTCGTTTTCCATCATGTAAGCAATTGCCTGTTCACGTGTCCATCCTTTTACATGAAGTCCCACATCTACCACGAGCCTTATTGCACGATGTATTTCATCACCCAGCGCTCCCATGTACTGATAAGGATCTGAGTAAAGTCCTAATTCCTTTCCAAGTGATTCAGTATAAAGTGCCCATCCTTCGACGTAAGCACCATTGCCACCAAATCTTCTGAATGAAGGAAGACTGTCATTTTCCTGTTGCAATGAAATCTGGTAATGATGTCCCGGAATTGCTTCATGCAAGAACAGTGATTCCATTCCCGAGGTGAGGTTAAATTTTGTTGCATCAAGAATGGGTACATAAAAAATTCCAGGGCGGCTTCCATCAGGTGTGCCCTGCATGTATTCCGCAGATGCAGACGCTGCACGATAGGCTTCTGTTTGCCTGATCTCAAATGGAGTTTTGGGAACAAGGTTCGAAAACGTTATCATGTGCGGCATGATTCGACTTTGAATTGCACGAAATGCATTCAGCACTTCTTCTGCAGTTTTGAAAGGATAGAATTTTTTATCCGTGCGCAGGTGTTCAAAGAAAGCTTCCAGGTTTCCCTGGAAACCAACCTCGTTTTTGGTTTTCTCCATTTCGCTCCTGATACGTTTTACTTCATTCATTCCCAGATTATAGATCTCATCAGGAGTTTTACTGGTTGTGGTGTAATACCTGCTCACATAAGAATAATATTCTGTTCCACCGGGTACAGACGAAATACCCGAAGTGCTTCTGCTTTTTGACCTGTATTCATTGTTTAAAAAATCAGCCAGTTTTCTGTATGAAGGAGCTAACACATTTTTTACAAGATGATCATATTGTTTTTTCAGAGAATCTTTTTGTTCTGATGTGAATGTTGCAGGAAAAATTTTTGTTGGACCAAAGAAAATATTCGAACTGTCTGTGGATGCAAGTGCTTCCATTTGCGGAATCATTTTGACAACAAGTGATGTTGGCAAAACAATTCCCGCATCAATTCCCTTCTTAAAATTCTCGATTGCAGCATCTGCCCATGCGGGGAAACGTGATGCGCGTTTTATCCAGTGCTGGTAATCTTCTGTTGTTTTGAATGGCTGACTACCTGTACCGGAACCCAATTGTCCCAACGTTAGCGGCAGAGACCAGAATTGCTGAAATGGTATGTAGTGATCCGGAAATTTATAGCCTTCTATACTGATCTCCATTTCGTGCCTGAAAACATCATAGCTTATGCGATCATTGTCGTTGAGTTCATCCCTGTTGAATTTTTTGATTTGTTCGAGATAGGAAGAATAAAAAATTTTAACCGAATTGCGAAAACTGTCAGTAATGTCAATCTGCAACTGGTCATTATACCTGTTATCACCAATGTAAGTTGCTTCAATGGGATAAAATTTCAGGCGTTCCTGGTAATATCGTTCAACAAGTGAATCAAGATCTGCATTTGATTCATTTGTGCTTTTTTTATCAGAATTGTCCATACAAGCGGTTAAGACGAATAATGTAATTGATAAGATCAGGATGAAAGATCTGTTCATGGTGAAAGAAATTGAATGTGCTTATTAAATAAGATGGATATAGAAACATGGTTAACTCATAAAATCGCAACCAGTCATCAAATCTCCGCTCCTTGGCCTTTTGGAGGCTATTGGCTACATTTGTCACGTACCGATTTGAATATATGGAATATAATACTACGAGGAATTACCTGGCAATGCGTGAGTACGGAAGACACATCCAGAAGATGGTTGAATACCTGCTGACGATTAAGGATAAGGAAGAGAGACAGCGAAATGCACATGCTGTAATCGAATTAATGGGTTTTTTAAACCCTCACTTAAAGAATGTAGAAGACTTCAGGCATAAATTATGGGATCACCTTTTTTTGATCTCCGATTTTAAACTTGATGTTGAATCACCATACCCCATTCCCACACGCGAAACATTAAGAGGCAAACCAAAGCCATTAAAATACCCCAAGCGTTACCCCAAATTTTCACACCTGGGTAAAAATCTTGAACTGGTTATTGATAAAGCACTGAAAGAAGAAAATCCAGAAAAGAAGCAGGGCTTTGCCAATGCTGTGGCTTATTACATGAAACTCGCTTACAACAACTGGCATAAAGAACAGGTTCATGATGATGCCATTCAGAGTGAATTGACCAACCTTACGCAGGGACAATTGGAATTCACGAATACACCTTACGTAAAAGCCTTCCGTCCACAACAGGACAACCGCGACCGCGATCGTGGATACAACAAACGCGGTGGCAAATTTCAGAACAACCGCAACCAGGGCGGACACCGGCAGGATCGCGACCGTAATCAGAATAAATACGGGAAGAAGCGATACAAATAAATTTGTAAAGATTCAAGATACAAGGTCCAGGGTCCAGGAAAGATTCAGGATGTAAGTTTCAAGAAAGTATCAAGAACAAGAAGGTTAAAGAGGGTTCAAAATATGAGCTCTCTTTTCATTTGTGTGATTTGCTACGAAGGAATGGATATTGGAGCTTCGAACTTGGACCTTGCCTATTTTTAGGCATGAATTCATTTGAAGTAACCGGCGGAAAAAAACTGTCGGGAGAGATTATTCCCCAGGGCGCGAAGAACGAAGCATTGCAGATCATCAGCGCAGTGCTGCTCACTCCGGAAAAAGTCACGATCACAAATATTCCCGACATCATTGATGTAAACATGCTTATCGAATTGCTGGGTGACATGAATGTAAAAGTTGACAGGACTGACCGGCATACCTGTATTTTCCAGGCAGATGATGTAAATGTTGATTATTTACAGAGCGAGGCATTCAGAAAAAAAAGCGGAAAGCTGCGTGGCTCTGTGATGCTTGCCGGCCCCATGCTTGCTCGCTTCAAAAAAGCATACATCCCCAAACCCGGTGGTGATAAGATCGGCAGGCGAAGGCTGGACACGCATATCCTGAGCTTTGAAAAGCTTGGAGCAAAATTCGATTACAACGACGAAGATTATTTTTTCAAACTCACTGCTGATGTTTTGAAAGGCGCATACATGTTGCTCGACGAACCATCGGTAACAGGAACTGCCAACATCATCATGGCTGCAGTGATGGCGAAAGGATCAACGGCGATTTATAATGCTGCCTGCGAACCATACCTGCAACAACTCTGCAGGATGCTCAACAAAATGGGTGCAAAGATCTCAGGAGTGGGCAGTAATCTCATTACAATCGAGGGAGTGGATGCACTTGGTGGAACCGAGCATGCAATGTTACCCGACATGATCGAAGTCGGATCATTCATTGGTCTTGCTGCCATGACACAAAGTTCATTAACCATTAAAAATGCTGGTATTGATCACCTGGGTGTAATACCAGATAAATTTCGCGCTCTCGGAATCGAACTTGAATTCACAGGTGCTGATGATATTTATATTCCAGCACAGGAACAATATGAGATCACCACATTTCTCGATGGATCTGTTTTGACAATCTATGATCACCCATGGCCAGGATTCACTCCCGATTTAATCAGTATCATGCTCGTTGTTGCAACGCAGGCAAAAGGTTCTGTACTCATTCACCAGAAAATGTTTGAAAGCAGGTTGTTCTTCGTTGATAAATTAATTGACATGGGAGCGCAGATCATATTGTGCGACCCGCATCGTGCAGCAGTGATAGGTCTTGAACGAAAACAAAAACTTCGTGGTATTACAATGAGCAGCCCTGATATACGTGCGGGAGTTTCATTGCTGATTGCTGCATTAAGTGCAGAAGGGAAAAGTACCATTCAGAATATTGAACAGATTGATCGCGGATACCAACAGATTGACAAAAGATTGAGAGGGCTGGGGGCTGATATACGAAGAGTGTAAGAACATGTACGATATACGATGTACGATGTACGATGTGATTTGCCGTAGCAAGTGGCAATATATTTAGAAGGCTGGTAATAATTTACTTGCAGCTTTTCAGAATTTTCAATTTTGCGTATTTATTTTAACTGCTATAAAGTTAAGATTCTATAGCAGATTAATTTAGAATAGTGAACTCGCACAAACGAAAATGGATTTCAATAATTATAACTATAATTATTTCCTGGCTGTTTTTATTTTTATCAATTGAATTTTTTGAAGATCATGCATATGGTGCATTTGTTTTGATTCCATCACATATTGGCTTTACATCAACTTTAATTTATACTCACAAAAACAATGTTCCTTACAAATCTGCATGGTGGAATGCTTTTATAACACTGACACTTTTTTGTATTAGCTTATTAAGCTTTGGAACAGAAGGAATTATTTGCGTACTGATGGTGGCTCCTCTTGCAATCGTTTTTACCTGGATTGGTTTTTTATTAGCTTACCGTGTTCGTCCAAATACTCATCAATCTACAATTACACCTGTAGTAATTGTTTTAATTACGGTGCCCGCTTTAATGGCTTTTGAAAATCAAATAAGAGCAAACGAGAAATTAAGGACAGTTAAAACAAGCATCATCATCAATGCTTCTCCGGCAGTGGTTTGGAAAAACGTCATTGCGTTTCCACAACTAGATCCACCAACAGAATTAATGTTCAAGGCAGGAATTGCTTATCCGATAAATGCAAAAATTGATGGAGAGGGCGTGGGTGCAATTCGTTATTGTAATTTTTCTACCGGGCCATTTGTTGAACCTGTTACTAAATGGGAACCGGGGAAGTTGCTTGCATTCGATGTCGTGTCGCACCCGGATCCAATGACTGAACTAAGTCCTTACAACATTCGACCAAAACATATGGAAGGGCATTGGGTTTCAAGAAAGGGAGAGTTTAAACTAACAAAACTGGAAGATGGTCGTACACTTGTGGAAGGCACGACCTGGTACACTAACCGTTTCAAACCTGCATTCTACTGGAATTTCTGGAGCGATATGATCGTTCACAAAATTCATAACCGCGTACTACAACACATAAAAAAGCTTTCTGAAAAACAATAACCTGTGTACAGCTTTAAGTTTAAGCTTATAAGCGTATAGCTTACCGCTTAAAGCTTTAATAAGGCAACCGTTCCCACCTCAGAATCGATTCAACCCATACAACCAAAACTAACTGCTCATGAAAAAAATCTTGCTCTCCGGGCTTGTTATCTGCTTTTCAATAGCCTTACAAGCACAAAATGTTGGAATCGGTACCGACAATCCGCTTGCAAAACTTTCAGTGGGAACCACTTCACAATTTCGTGTAGATGTGGATGGAAATATTACTCGCATCAGGGATCTTCAATATTCTTTCCCATCAAGCCATGCAGGTGCGGGGTTCTTTTTGAGAAATGATGGTGCAGGTAATCTTACCTGGAGTGCAGTTACTCTTCCTACACGACCTGTTGTTCGCACATTTACTGTTATGCCAAATGGATTTACATCCTGGTTTATTGACAATCCTGGTGACTATAATAATTCTCCTTTTAACAGCAACCCAACTCTTGTACTTTATCGGGGAATGACATATCAGTTTAATGTTAGTGCGCCCGGTCATCCATTTCGAATTGCGACAACATCAGGGGGACCGGCTTACAATGTCGGTGTGGTAAACAATGACGAAGACAACGGGGTTGTGTTATTTACTGTGCCGATGGATGCCCCAAATAACCTGGCATATTACTGTACGATCCATGCATTCAGCATGTTTGGAAGTATAATTGTGCGGTAAGTTATTCGACCTTGCCTTTGGCCAGGAATTCAGCAACAAGTGCTTCAGCTTTTGCACACGCATTTTGCAGATTATCATTCACGATCATTTTGTTGAAATGAGAACTGAATGACAATTCGTAAGAAGCTTTACTTATTCTTGTGCGTATCGATTCGATATTTTCTGTTGCGCGCGATTCAAGTCTTTTGTGCAGTTCTTCTATGGAGGGAGGTTCAATAAAAATGGAAAGAGTTGTTTCCGGAAAATGTTGCTGCACATGAATGGCACCCTGTACATCGATGTCAAGCAATGGAACTTTGTTGTCATTCCATATCCTTTCGAGTTCTGTTTTCAATGTGCCGTAATATTTCCCTTCATACACCATCTCCCATTCAATGAATTCATTGTTCTTAATCTTCTGGTTAAACTCTTCTTCAGGTAAGAAATAATAATCAACGCCGTTCCGTTCATTGCTCCTTGGATTGCGGGTGGCCGCTGAAATTGAAAAAACAAGCTGTTGCGGAAAAGTCTTCAGCAAATGTTTCGTTATTGAAGTCTTCCCTGCACCTGACGGAGCTGTGATAATGACAATGCGGTTGTCGGGCATTTGCAAATGTAGGAGGTTGGAATGGTTGGATTGGTTGGAAGAGTTGGAATAGTTGGAAGAGTTGGAGGTTCTTTAAATCGAAATTCCCTGATTTATATGTTGATGTTTTATAATCGCTGGAAATCGGCAGACGGCAATCGAACTTAAAATCGACAAATGTTTATATTATTATGCCTTTGATAATCTCCGTGGAAGTCGCTTGATGCTTTGACTCTCAAACTTAATTCAATTGCAATATGCTTGAGGCTTAAATCTTTTCTTTTGGCTTGAACCTTTCCCTGAAGCCTGAAGCATGATGCCTGAAGCTTTCCCGGACCCTGGACCTTGTAACTTGGACCTTACCCGTAGGGTTGTATTTTAGCATTATGTTCGATGTAAAAACCGTTACCTGGTTTGTAGTAACCCTGCTCCTGATGGGTTTTTTTGCTGGAATTGAAATGGCTTTTCTCAGTGTAAATCGCCTTGGACTGGAATTGAAAAAAAAACAGGGTAAGGGTTATGCTCTTTTGCTGGATCGTTTTTTTCAGTCACCCGCTCGCTTTCTTGGAACAACACTGATCGGTTTTAATTTATTCCTTGTTTTTTTTGGATTGCAGGTAGAAAATGTAA
>CAZCKF010000015.1:0-16796 GCA_964499155.1 uncultured Chitinophagaceae bacterium | reverse complement strand
CTTCGCCATAACCCGGCAAAAATCAGTAAATACGGCGATGTGAAAAAATCAAAGGAATTGTTTGGAGATATAAAAAATTCCGGCTGCCAGTAAACCACTGATGGGAATGGTGAGTATCCACGCCCATAACAGATGAATGGTAACACCCCATCTTACCGCTGAAAGTCTTTTGGTTGCACCGACTCCAATGATTGAACCTGTAATGGTATGCGTGGTGCTCACTGGAATTTTTAATGCTTCTGTAATAAATAATGTACACGCACCGGCTGTTTCAGCAGCCACACCTTCAAATGGAGTTACTTTAGTAATCTTGGTACCCATTGTTTTAATGATCTTCCAGCCACCACTCATTGTACCAATGCCAATAGCTGCATAACACGCAAGCGGAACCCATGGTGGCATCTGATCAAATTCCTGGATAGTGCCTCCTGCAATAAGGGCGGCTGTAATAATTCCCATTACTTTTTGCGCATCATTTCCACCATGCCCGATACTGAATGCAGCAGATGAAACGAGCTGCAATCTTTTAAACCATTTGTTGGCGCGATTAGAATTAAGAGAACTTAAAAACAAAGTGAAAACAGCCATGGTTAGCAAAATCGTTGCGAGGAGAATCCATTTAAAATTCTTGGAAGAGAAAATGACCTTGAGAATATACGTATCGTAGTTTGATTTCAATTTGGATTCATCCAACTCCACGCTGGCATATAAAAAATAAAAAACTCCGAGGATAACAATAATGGAGGCAATGCGCGGCCCCCATCCTTTTCGGAATGAATTGATGAACCATAATGAAATGATAAAGGCCATGATCATTCCGACAACTGGTGCTAGAAAAATAAATCCTGCAGTTTTTAAAACGATGGCAGAATTAATTGCACCAAATCCAGCGGCTGCAACACCAGCGCCTGCAAATCCACCAATCAATGTGTGAGATGAGGAGGAAGGAATTCCAAACCACCATGTAAAAAGATTCCAGATAATGGCTGCAATGAGTCCGGAAAAAACAACAACAAGACCAATGGTGCCAGTCACTACTTTTTCATCGACTGTTTTTGCCACTGTATTCGCAACACCATGATCTTTAAAAATGAAAAAGGCAATAAAATTAAAAACGGCTGCCCATAAAACAGCCTGGAAAGGAGTAAGTACTTTGGTTGAAACTACTGTAGCAATTGAATTCGCAGCATCATGAAATCCATTGATGTAGTCGAATATTAATGCAAGTACAATAATGACGATCAGGAATGTAGTCATACAATCTGTTTCAAACTCCCAGCCTAAGAATATTTAATAATAATTGATTCGATGACGTTCGCTGCATCTGCGCATTTATCGGTCGCCATTTCAAGCACCTGGTAGATCTCACGTTTTTTGATTACTTCTTTCGCATCAGGTTCCACCGCAAACAGTCTTTCAATACTCATATCAAAAACATCATCGGCCTGGTTTTCCATGCTGTTGATGCGAACGAGTGATTCTGTAATCAACCGGATGTTTTTCATATCTCTTAATTCGCCAACGGCATTCCGTACCTCTTTCGAGCTCTGCTGCACAATTTCAGCAAGCTTTTGAATACCTGTATCGTTTGGATTTACTCGATAAAAATTGATTTTTTTTGCAGAAGCATAAATGTAATCTGCAATATCATCCAGTGCAGAAGCGAGATAATGGATGTCTTCGCGGTCAAACGGAGTGATAAAATTTCTGCCGAGTTCGAGAAATATTTTGTGTGTCAGGTTATCATTCGCGTGCTCGAGGTCTTCTATCTGAGTAATAAGATGCCCTCTTTTATCAAAATCAGGTTCATTTACCACGGTGACAAGTTTGTTCGACATCTCGGCCACATTATCAGCCACGCTCTCGAATAGTTCATAGAACTTGACATTTTTGGGCATGAACAATTTCATGAAAGAATTCATAACTGAATTTTAATTGATTGCGAAATTACCAGTATGCTGACCATGGATGTTGGCAAGTGGAGAATTAATAATTAATTAATATAAAGATAAACTTTGCGTAACGATGCGGTAACAAAGGAATTATATTGCAAACAAAATACCATCAGTATTTATGAAAGCCACCCGGTTGATATGCATCTTCATCTGTATGCTGTTTGCATATGCGGGTAATTCGCAGCGATATCTATCTGACCTCGATTCCTCTCTGCTGTATTTAAAGGACAGTGTAAAGCCTTTTTTAAAGCGTTTCGACAATCTTCGATTTACCGGTTACATACAACCGCAATTCCAGGTTGCATCAGTGGCTGGTGCACGATCTTACAACGGAGGCGACTTTTCTCCATTCAGTAAAACAAGGTTCATGTTGCGCAGGGCGAGGATTAAAATTGATTATATCGTTCCCACTGAAGACAGGAGGCCCCTCGCACTTTTTACATTTCAGATAGATGCAACCGAACGCGGCGTGAATGTGCGCGATATGTTTTTGAAATTATATGAAAGTAAAAAGCAGGTTTTTTCTTTGACGGCAGGTTTGTTTGCAAGGCCATATGGATACGAAGTGAACCTATCATCTTCTTACCGGGAAACGCCGGAAAGAGGACGAATGTCGCAGATCCTTATGCCGAGCGAACGCGATCTTGGAGTGATGGTTACCTATGAACCACGGTCTCAATCTCGTTTGAATTTTCTCAAATGGGATGCTGGAATATTTAATGGGCAGGGTGTTGTGGGTCCCACTGATTTTGACAGTTACAAAGACATTATTTCGAGGATCACATTTAAACCTCGCAATCATGGCAGCACTGAATTGAGTGGGGGACTGTCAATACTTTATGGTGGATGGCGACAAGGGTCGCGGTATCTGTATGAAACAGGGACCAATACTTCGGGGGATGTTGTATTTGTGGTTGATTCTTCCATCTCAAACATAGGAGATAAGGCACTGCGTTTTTATTATGGAGCAGATATGCAGGTGTTAAAAAAACACCATTGGGGGAAAACGGAAATACGTGCGGAGTATTGGAGAGGCACACAACCTGGAACTGAATTTACAACATCGAATCCTGGAACATTACCAATTGTAAATGGTCAACCTGCACCACTGTACTCAAGAAAGTTTGATGGCGCCTTTTTATTATTACTTCAGGATATTGTAAATGAAAAAAACCAGTTGATGGTTAAATATGACTGGTATGATCCAAACACCGCAGTGGAAGAACAGGAAATAGGAAAATCAGGGACAAATCTTACTGCAGCAGATATCCGGTACAATACATGGGGATTTGGATATGCGCGTTATATAAATAGCAATTTGAAACTGTTATTTTACTATGATCTGGTGATGAATGAAAAAACACAAATGAGTGGATTTACTTCCGATAGTAAAGACAATATATTTACGACTCGCCTCCAATTACGTTTTTAGTTAACACAGGGGTAACATTGAAGTTACAATTCCTTAACGCTGGGGTAACAACCTCATAATACGGCTCGCTCACCTTTGCGTCAAATACAGCATATGCGTTTGCAGCGGGCAATTTTCCTTTTATTGGCTTTGTTTATTTCAACGGTTTCTTTCTCACAACAACACAGGATTTCAGGCAGGGTGTTGAATGAAAAAAATGAACCTGTGCCAGGTGTTTCTGTGAAGATTTCAGGTAGTACTGCAGGTACTTCAACTGATGTTGAAGGCAGGTATGCACTTACCCTGACTGCAGGAAAAAAATATGAAATAGAATTTACAGCGATTGGTTATGCTGCAAAAACACTGACTGATGTGGAGGTGGTTGCAGGTGCCACAAATGAACTTGATGTTGTTTTGCAAACTGCGGCTACGGATATGACCGGTGTAACGGTTACATCCAACCGATCCTCTGCCAGGCGCGAAACAGTTAGTTCTCTTATTGCATTTCAAAAAAATACAAATACAGTTTCTTCTGTAATTTCTGCAGAAGCGATCAGGAGATCACCTGACAGGAATACTGGTGAAGTTTTAAAACGTGTTCCAGGTACTTCCATCCAGGAAGGAAAATATCTAGTTGTGCGCGGTCTTGCTGACCGTTATAACCAGGCAATGTTGAATGGTATCCTGCTTAGCAGTACAGAACCTGACAGGAAAACTTTCTCTTTTGATCTTTTTCCGGCACCGATGATTGATAACATCATCATGAATAAAGCCTTCGTTCCAGAATTGCCAGGTGAGTGGGCAGGTGGTCTTGTACAGGTGCAAACAAAAGAAATTCCTGCGGCAGATTTTTTAACGATACAATTGGGAACAGGCTTTAACAGTGCAACCATTGGTAAGGATTTTTACCAGTACAAGGGTGGTAAACTTGACTGGCTTGGTGTTGAAAATGGAACAAGAGGATTACCCGATGCGATTCCTACAAAATCAAAATTTGCCCAACTTTCACAAGCAGAACAAAATGAATTTGGAAAGCAGTTGAGGAACGTATGGCAGGCAACACCAGGAACTGCACCACTTAATGCATCGTTTCAATTGAACGGCGGTTTTGAAGGCAGCATTTTTAAGAAAAAAGCTGGTGGAATTTTATCACTTGTTTATAACCAGGGGAATAAAAAACTTGATTTTTATAATGCTGTTCTTGCAAATAACAACGGCGACCTTGATCTGACCTATAAAAACAACAGGTATACGCGTGAAATTCTTGCAGGTGTACTTGCGAATTTTTCAATTCAACTCAATCCAAACAACCGTATATCATTTAAAAACATTCTCAATGTCAATTCAACAGATTTTGTAATTGACAGGTATCATGGTGTAGACAATGCGGGGATTGTTGCAACAGTAAAAGCACAGGAACTTGGATTCAGGCAGAATACATTTTTTAATACGCAGTTAATTGGTGAACATAATTTTTCCAAACCTGCTGTTCGACTAAAATGGTATGGCGGTTTTAATATATTGGATCAATACATTCCTGATCAGCGTCGGTTGTTTTATACCCAGGATCTCGCCGATCCAACCGCTCCATTCTATGCATTGCTTGGTTTGGGAGCATCACAAAAAAGTGGAAGTATTTTTTACAGTAACCTTAGCGACTACATTTATAATGCCGGTGGAGACCTAACAAAAACATTTGATCTTTTTGATCAAAAACAAACAGTTAAAGCAGGATACCTGTTCCAGGTAAAGGATAGGTTGTTCAATGCACGTCCATTCTTCCTGAATACTTCCAGCAACGCGATCAAGCAAATGCCGGCCGATCAGATTTTTAATCCTGCAAATTTTGGAACTGATCTGAATTCCGTTCAATTCTCTGAATTAACAGGAGATGCATACCGGTACATGGCGAATTCAATCTTAAACGCGGGTTACTTACAGTTTGATAACCAGTTTGGAAAAGATTGGAGATTGGTATGGGGTGTACGTGTTGAAGATTTTGATCAGTTGATCGGAAGTGTAAAAACAAGTGATCGCCGTCATGTTCACTCTCGAGTTACAGATTTCCTTCCTGGATTAAATCTTACTTATAAACCTTCTTCGAAAACAAATATTCGCCTGAGTGCGAGCCAAACAATTGTACGACCAGAGTTTCGTGAACTTAGCAATTTTGCTTTTTATGATTTCGAGTTGAATGCTCAGGTTGCAGGTAATAATGGAGCGCGCAGAACAAAGATCACTAATGCTGATGTTCGGTATGAGGTATACCCGCGCGGTGGTGAATTGGTAACATTTGGTGTGTTCTACAAATTTTTTAAGGATCCTCTTGAGTATTATTTCAACAGAACGGGTCCTGCAACAAATACTTTCAACGTACAGAATTCAAAAGAGGCAAGAGCATATGGTGCTGAATTTGAGTTCAGGAAAAAACTTGATTTCGTAGCACAGTCATTAACAAATTTCACTGTAACAGGAAACCTGAGTTACATCTACAGTAAAGTTAAGGATACTGTTGATCTTGACAGACCATTGCAGGGTCAGAGTCCATACCTTATCAATTTAGGGTTACAGTATGATGCAGAGAAAGCAGGATTTTCTTCAACACTCCTTTTCAACCAGATTGGTCGACGCATTCTTTTTGTTGGAGATAAATCTGTTTCTGATATCTGGGAGAATCCAAGGCCGCTGCTTGATTTCCAGGTAGCACAAAAAATTCTTAAGAAAAAGGGAGAGGTCAGGTTGAACGTCAGTGACATATTTAACAAGCGTGCTTATTTCTACCACGATCTTGATAACACAGAAAATTATAAGGCAGGATCAAAAGATCAATTGGCAATCAGCAGGAATTACGGAACAAATTATTCAATCACGTTCAGTTACCAGATAAAATAATTAAAACAAGATTTAAACTCAGACAGTATGAAACGAATTGTATTGATCGCACTTTCTTTTACGGTACTTGTTTCCGCATGCCGCAAAATTGAAGTTGACGATGACGGAAATAATGGAGGAAATAACGGTGGAAATGAAGACAACCTTATTCTCTCTGGAAAGATCAGCAGTGACAGAACATTGGAAGCAGGTAAGACATACAAGCTTCGTGGAATTGTGTACGTAGTTGATGGAGCAAAATTGACGATCCAGGCAGGAACTACAATACAGGGTGAAAAATCATCTCGTGGTACACTGGTGGTAACACGCGGCACACAGATCATCGCGAATGGTACAGCTGATAAGCCTGTAATATTTACCAGTGATCAGGCAGCTCCTGTGCGAGGTGACTGGGGCGGGATTGTCATTCTTGGTCGCGCTAAAACAAATGCATCCTTTAATGGAATTGCAGGCGTTGGCGAAATAGAAGGTGGTGTAAACAATGCTGAAGGTCTTGGATTGTATGGTGGTGCCGACGATAATGATAACAGCGGCGTTTTAAAATATGTTCGAATTGAATATGCTGGTTATGCTTTTTTACCAGATAAGGAATTAAATGGTCTCACATTCGGTGGTGTTGGAAAAGGTACTGTTGTTGAACATGTGCAGGTGAGCTATGCAAATGATGACAGTTTCGAATGGTTCGGTGGGGCCGTTGATGCAAAATACCTGATCGCTTACAAAGGGCTCGATGATGATTTTGATATGGACAATGGTTTTTCAGGACGTGTACAATTCGGAATTGCTTTTCGCGACAGCAGCATTGCAGATATAAGTGGAAGTAATGGTTTCGAAGTGGATAACGATGCAGGGGGAAGCAATACACTTCCTCAAACAAGCGCGGTATTCAGCAATATGACTGTAATTGGTCCACGTGCTGTAACTGGAAACGTAGGTAATTCAAATTTCAGGCGTGCACTTCACCTTCGCAGGAACAGTGCGATCAGTATTTTTAATTCAATATTTATAGGATGGCCAGTTGGTTTGTTGCTTGATGCTTCAACAGGTACGGCAACTGATTTGAATTACACAGGTGCTTCGCCAAGAGCTTTCATCTCAAGTACCATTCTGGCTGGAAATACATCACAATTTAGTTATTCAGCCAGCGGAAGTACACCAACGGGATGGACAACTACTGACCTAATCAATTATTTCAACAGGAGTGGTGGAGGCAATACTGTATTGGCGACAACAGCGGATGCAGGTCTTGCAGCACCATTTAAATATGATGCTTCGATTGATATCAACCCGACTGCAGGATCTGCGGCTGCTTCAGGTGCTGATTTTTCCAGCACCAAGCTTCCGAACAACTTTTTTGTAGCGACAACTTTCCGTGGTGCTGCGGGTGTTGGTGATAATTGGTGGAAAGGCTGGACTTCTTTTAAATAATTTTCCAGGTTTACTTTTGAAAAGCCGTCCTTCGCGACGGCTTTTTTAATATGAAGTATATCCTGTTGTTTTCGTTCTTTATTGGAGGCTGCGATTTTCTCGATCCCAAATCAACGCAGCAACTTGATTTTGTCGGGCATTTTTTTCAGCACGCAAACTGGCAGGTCGTTTCTGCTACTGATACTACATATAATCTTTTTGCTGAAGAAGATGAGGTGATAAAAGTGTATCGATATAAAATTGAAAATGGTGATTCAGTATATACACGTGTTGATAGCATTTGGATAAATGATAATGATGAGGTGGTTTGGAACATTGCAGGAACTAAATTGAAGCTCATTGGTACAACACCTGGTTCTTTAAAATGGAGTGATGGAAAAGCGGAATATGAATTTTTGAAGTTTAATGAAACAACCTATTTGTTTGATTCACCAAGAGGGAAAGTGTTTTTCGAGAAAACGTTGCCTATAAAAGAATTGCTTATTTCGGAATCGGCAGATTCTTCCAATCAAATTCCCTAATTATTCAATGCCACTTATTTTGCTCCAACAGCCAACAGCTAAAAGCCAACGGCCAAATATCATTTCCCTTCAAGCGTAAAACCAATCGTTGTTCCAATTCCTTCCTTACTTCTTACATGCATCGATTGCCCGTGCGCTTCAATGATGTGTTTACAAATGGCGAGTCCCAATCCTGAGCCGGTAACATCGCGACTTCTTCCCTCTTCTGTGCGGTAAAATCTTTCGAAAATTCGCGAGATATGTCTTTCCGGAATACCCATGCCATCATCACTAAATTCAATAAGTACACGGCGATCTTCAATCCTGTACATGCTGGCAATAATATTCCCACCTTGTTTTCCATATTTGATAGAATTATCGATAAGGTTGATGATCACCTGCCGAATTTTTTCTTTATCAGCGAAAACAATAAGGGGATGTTCACAACCTTTTTTTATGCTGAAATGAATATCTTTTTTTTCAGCTCGTATCGATAGTGATTCAAAAACTTCCTTTGCCAAATCCTGGATAATGAAATTCTGTTTTGCAATTACCTGCTCACCGCGTTCAAGTTTTGAAATTTCATCCAGGTCATTTATCAGGTTTACCATGCGGTCCACATTTCTTGCTGCCTTTTCAAGAAACCTTTTGTTTACATCCGGATTTTCAAGTGCTCCACTTAATAAAGTATCGATGTAGCCCTGTATTGCGAAGATGGGCGTTCTGAATTCATGTGCGAGATTCTGAAGAAATTCCTTCCTGAACTTTTCATTTCTAACAAGAAGATCAATTTCCTCATTGCGTTGACGTCCCCATGCTTCAACATCTTCACGTACATCATCAATTCCTTTTAACGGAAGTATGTATTTATAATAAGTTTCTTCTTTTTTGGTGGCTTTTGTTTGTGAAATGAATTTGTAAATGAGTTTGATCTTCCTGTAAATGAACCTTTCAAGCGTATAATAAATGAGCAAATAACTTCCAAGAAAAATGAGAACGAAGGAAACAGCAGCAATTACCCATTTAAATGTGATCAGGTAAATCCCGATTGATATGGGAATCGATAATGAAAGAGAGGTTAAAGCAGATAATAAACGGGGTGAAGCACTTTTCCTGTTAATTACGGTTTGTCTGATCAGTACCAATGCAGCGATTTATAATGCGAATTTATACCCCACACCTTTAACCGTGCGGATACAATCTATTCCGAGTTTTTGCCTGATCTTACGGATGTGGACATCGATCGTTCTGTCCCCAACAATCACGCTGTTCCCCCATACCTCACTCAGGATTTCATTTCTAAGAAAAACACGACCTGGTTTTGATGCGAGCAGGTACAAGAGTTCAAATTCTTTTTTAGCAAGTACAATACTTTTTCCTTCAAGTTCCACCAGGTATTTTTCAGGATCAATGACAAGACCATTGATCTGCAGTTTTTTTCCATCTGTTTTATTTAACCTTCGGAAAAGGGAATTCACTTTCGAAAGGAAAACTTTTGGGCTTACTGGTTTACTGATGTAATCATCAGCGCCGGTTTCCAAACCTTTGATCTGGGTGCCCTCGTCATTTAAAGCAGTAAGAAATAAAATGAGGGTGTTTTTGAATGCGGGCTGGGCGCGCAAAATTTCACATACCTCAACACCTGTTTTTTTAGGCATCATTATGTCCAGGATCACCAGGTCCGGGGAATTGTACCTGGCTTTTTCGATTGCTTCATCACCATCTCGTGCCGTAAACACCTGGTACCCTTCATTTAAGAGGTTGTATTTTAAAATTTCCAGGATATCTGGTTCATCATCAGCGATCAATACTTTCCTGGTATTACTTTCCAAAGAGGTTATGTTTGGGTGCAAACCTACTTGAAATTGATGCTTCAGTTCAATTGTCGCCTGCAGATAACACAGACTTAATAATTATTTAAAGCGGCTGGCGTTATAGAGACAGCATTAAAGCGACTTAACAAAATTTTGACTGAGCTCAACCAAAATCAGGTCTTTCTCGTCATACATAACCTGTTGGGAAATAGGACTTATGCCTGCAGGGTATTAAATTTGCTCAGTTGACCTTATGATTGCATACCGACGATACCTGTGTCAAACCTCCGTACTGCTTTTCCTCACTATCGCTGCATTTTCCCAAGGCGAGACAGCAAACGAAGTTGATACCTTTAAACCGCCTTTAAAACGGGCATTATTCCACGATGCAATCGACAGGGAGCAAAAGGTCGCTTTACGTGCAGATGGAGTTTCAGACAATCTTCTTGCTCTATCAAACAATGACGAAATCAATTTCATTGTTACACATGCGCTCGTTAAGAAAGTTGATCATTTACAATATTCCATAGAAAAAGATTCCCTGATTGGGGAGCAGCAAAAAGTTGGATACCTGCGCAGTTTTGAAAGATTGTTAAAAAATATAAACAGCAATCTGCAAGCGAAACGCATGAATGTTTCGAATGTGCCTCGCATGGTTGAGGGCTTCGAACGTGCTTTGTTGGCCGACAGGTCAGGAGAATCAATCGAACCCATTATTATGGGCTATTCTTATGAAGTGGGAAATGCGATTGTGCGATCAGAAGGGTTTGAAAAAAATCCGGGCATTGCACTTGTTCGCGAAGGATTGATCAGGAAATATTGCGCATTATATCCATCCCGCATTTTTGCCACGCTGCGGGAAAATCCAAATGTTTCTTTCCGCGACTCTTTAATAAAAGTTGCAGCATATAAAAATCCACGACAACTGTACGATTATGCCGCTGCAAATAACAGGCTTGGTTTTGCAATTGCACAAATTGATGATCCGCTTGTAAAAACGATTACCAGGATTTCAAGAAGTGGTGGCAGTGGTCAATTGTATTTTCCTTTTCTCGATAACCTGATCAGTGGGAAAATGAAATTTGAGGACGTAGAGCTTCGTGATTCCATTAAATATTTCGGTCAGTTAGTTCAAACACGACTTGATTATGTTGAGCGTGCGATGAACAAGGACACAGCTATTGCTTTTGAACAGCTAGACAGGATGCTTTCAAAAAAAGTTGAGCAGGTTTTTGTAAATACGATCAATGGATTGCATAATTCAGATGATGCAGTACGTTTTCGTATTCTTCAACAATTGACAGCTTCTGAATTATACTATGTTGCTGTATTAAGTGATGGAGTTATTTATACTTCAAGTTATACGCGAGGTGTGTACCCACTCATGATGAGTAAGATTGGCAATCGCGGTGATTCATTGTTACAGCTTGTAAAATTCGATCGTTTCAAAAAATTCATCAAGGTTGCTGCAGCATTCAATACACTGAATGATTTTCTCAACTCCTTTCATAAAAAGGAAGATGCAAAAATGCTGATGACTGCATTCGTGAATGGTCTGGAAAGATCTGGTTCTCTTGAAGATGGAGTTGACGTAGCTGATTCCTATACGAGTATTTCCGAAGGCAACAAAGAATTAGCAGATTACATACTCAACCTTACAAAATGGAATTATGACCGCGTGCGCGGCATGAATGACAAGAGAGGAATGGTGATGTATAACCTGTTGTACAATCTTTTCAAATCGGCGGATTCAACAAATAATATTGATCTCTCCAAAGAATTGGGAATTCCACCTGTTTATGAAGTAAAGAACAAAGACCTTGTAAATGATACAGGGCAGATTGTGATGCAGATGTTCTTCTTTGGTGATAAGGATGGGAAAAATGATTTCAATGCATTTATGCGCCAGTTTGATAACAACTGGAAGATTACACAGACTGAGCAATGGGTAACTATCCAGTCAGTTAAAGGCAAGCCAGTCACATTGTATGCAAACAAACCTCTTCCTGAAGAGACAAACAAAGATGCTGAAGCGCAGCAGGCATTGAACGAGTACATAGCCAAACAGGGGCAAAGTCCAACCGTGGTGTTTCATCGTGGTCACAGTTATTACGCTCCCTATACGATCGAACAGATCCTTCCATCGGCGCGAATTGTGTTCATGGGTTCGTGCGGGGGATTTAATTTAATTCACAACATTCTGGAGCATGCACCAGATGCGCACATCATTGCTTCAAAGCAAATTGGTAAAACTGCAATCAACCAGCCTTTCATTAATCTCATTCTTGAAAAAGCACGAACAGGCCAGGATATTCAATGGATTTCTTTCTGGAAGGAATTTAATAGAAATGTAAAGGTTGAAGGCCTTGAAGATTATATCCCACCGCACAAAAACCTGGGTTCCATTTTTATCAAAGCCTACAAGGTGGCGATGGGACCGGAAGAGAGTGTTGAATTGTAAATAAAAGAATTGCAACCCGCAAATGAATAGCGAGGGGTTTTAAACCCCTCGTTATTCAAACCCCTCGCTATTCATGTTTTAAACCCCTCGATATTCATTTGTTCAAACCCCTCATTCGTTTGCTCAAACCCCTGGTTATTCATTTGCAATAAACGCATTGCTATATCAACATGATTTAATTTGCACACTTCTGTGGCAAAATCTGACAAAAAAAAATTCTTCGATTTTCAGCAATTGCGAAAGGTTTTTCGCTTTGCTGCGCCGTACAAAAAACAATTTTATTGGTCGGTTGTGCTATCTGTGATTCTCGCAGTTTTTACACCCATTCGGCCACTGCTGATCAAATACACAGTCGATACGCATATTATCAACAAGGATATTGATTGGATCATTTGGATCACAGTGATCCAAATTGGGTTTTTGTTGATTGAGACCGGATTGCGTTTTTATTTTTCTTACATCACTGCCTGGCTGGGTCAACATGTGGTAAAAGATATGAGAACTGCAGTGTACCGAAAAGTGCTTAAGCTCAACCTGCGACAGTTTGATAAAACACCCATTGGTACACTTACCACCAGAACAATTGACGACAATGAAAGGATCAATGACGTATTTGCTGATGGACTGATTCCAATCATCGCAGACCTTTTGTCAATCCTTTGCGTGCTCTCGGTAATGATATATATAGACTGGCGACTGACACTCATCTGTCTCATTCCATTTCCATTGATGCTTGTTGCCACCTATTATTTTAAAGAATCAGTTAATCGTTCATTCCATCGAGTTAGAAATGCAGTTTCCAATTTGAATGCATTTGTACAAGAACACTTAACCGGAATGGCCATTGTTCAGGCCTTTGCTGCCGAAAAACAGGAATTCAATAAATTTCGCGAGATCAATAAAGAACACCGAAACGCAAACATCAATGCAATTTTTGCGTATTCTGTTTTCTTTCCCATTGTTGAAATTGTGCTTGCCACTTCCATCGGCCTCATTGTATGGTGGGGATCGGGGCAAAGAGTTGACGCAGGTGTAATGATGGCATTCATCATGTGCCTTAACCTGATCTTCCGCCCACTGCGCGTGATCGCAGATAAATTCAACGTCCTTCAAATGGGAATGATCGCCAGTGAGCGTGTATTTAAAGTTTTGGAGAACGATGACTTCATCAGCAATGAAGGAAATTATTCTCCCGATAAAGTAAAAGGACAAATTGAATTTGACAGGGTCACTTTCAGTTACGATGAATTGAATCCTGTTTTAAAAAACGTATCCTTCAAAGCACAACCGGGTGAAACCATTGCGATTGTTGGTCATACCGGAAGTGGAAAGACAACCATCATCAGCCTGCTCAACAGGTTGTACGATGTTCGTGAAGGAACAATTCGCATTGATGGTACAGACATTAAAGAATTTTCGGTTGATTCATTACGCACAAATATTGGTGTTGTATTACAGGATGTTTTTCTTTTTTCAGGGTCAGTCCTTGACAACATCACTTTGCGAAATCCGGAGATTTCTCGTGAGCGAGTAGTCAATGCAGCGAAAATGATCGGTGTACATGATTTTATTATGCAGTTGCCAGGTGATTATGATTACAATGTGATGGAGAGAGGCGCAACACTATCACTTGGTCAACGCCAATTACTATCTTTCATTCGGGCATTGCTCTATGATCCGTCGATTCTTATTCTCGATGAGGCTACTTCATCTGTTGATACAGAAAGTGAAATGCTTATCCAGTTTGCCATTGACAAACTCATTGCCGGACGCACATCAATCGTTATTGCTCATCGACTTTCTACAATCCGAAAAGCAAGCCGGATACTGGTCATGGACAGGGGCGAATTGCGGGAAAGCGGAACACATGAACAATTGCTTGCGGAAAATGGTTATTATGCAAGCCTGTACCGCATGCAATTCGCTGAAAAACTGGTTGGACTGGAATGATTTTTCACTGTATAATTATTGATTCTCTGCCTTCGGGTATTTAACCCTCCCCTCCCTATCTTTGCGCCAAATTTCGGAGAAAAGGTATGCGTCACAATCCTGTCAAATGCTTATTGGTAGCGGTTTTCAGCCTGTTTGCACTGCTTGTTTTTGCTCCGGCATTCGGTCAGGATGATCACAACGATTCAGGTGTTCCGGGACAAACGCCAACAGGAGAAAATGAGGACAAGCCAGGCACCAAATTCGACCCTGCGGTTACCATTCTCGAGCACATTAAAGATGGTCATGAATTCCATTTTTTTACCATCGGAGATTTTCACGCCACCATACCACTTCCGGTTATCGTTTATTCTAAAGAACGTGGTTTGGATATGTTCAGCTCGTCGAAATTTCATCACGGACATGATGCTTACAAAGGCTATCGCTTGCACGAGGGAAATATCATTCCTGTAAAGTCCGATGGAATTACGCATGATGAAGCTGTGAAAGTCTATGATTTTTCATTGACGCGTAATGTGGTTCAAATGTTTATTGCACTTGCCGTGCTGGTGCTGTTGATGAACGGAATTGCAAAAAGATATAAAAAGGGACAGGGTGTTACCACAGCGCCAACGGGGTGGCAAAATGCTATAGAACCTGTGATCACATTTGTGAGAGATGAAGTAGCAAAACCAAATCTCGGCAGAAAATATCTGAAATATTTGCCCTACCTGCTCACAGTTTTCTTTTTCATTTTGATCAATAACATATTTGGTTTATTGCCAGGAGCTGCCAACGTTACAGGCAACATTGCATTTACAGTTGTTCTGGGTGTGATCTCATTTGTTGTGATCATTTTAAGTACGAATAAACATTTCTGGGGTCATATTTTCTGGCCACCAGTTCCGCTTCCAATCAAGATCATTTTAATTCCGGTTGAATTGCTTGGTGTATTTACAAAGCCATTTGCATTGATCGTCCGTCTTTTCGCCAACATGGTGGCAGGACACATTATCATTCTCAGTTTCATTTCACTCATTTTCATTTTTGGTGCGATGAGTACTGTGGCTGGATGGGGCTTTTCACCATTTTCGATATTGTTCACTGTATTTATTTACCTGATTGAAATTCTGGTTGCTTTTATCCAGGCTTTCATTTTTACAAACCTGACGGCAGTATTTATTGGTCAGGCTTTCGAAGGTGGTCATGATGATGTGGATGGACATCATGAACCAGTGGTTATTTAATTAAGTGTTTTTTTAATTATAAAAATAGAATCATGGATTTGTTGAACATTTTGTTGCAAGCTGATGCCACAGAGGTTTTCGAGAGAGGATTTTCACACCTTGGTGGTGCGATCGGTGCGGGTCTTGCTGCGATTGGTGCCGGTATCGGTATCGGTCAGATTGGTAAGGGCGCAGTAGAAGCCATTGCTCGTCAGCCGGAAGCAACCAATGACATTCGTGCAAACATGATCCTGACTGCCGCATTCGTTGAGGGGGTTGCCCTGTTTGCGGTTATCGCGGGTCTGCTGGCTGTATTGAAATAAGCCGCACGTAAAAAAATTACTGCATCAGGAGCACAGGGCCGATGATGCAGTAATTACTTGAAAAATTATTTTATCTAAATAGGAATTGATTTTATGGATCTGTTGTTACCGAAACTCGGTTTGATCTTCTGGACGCTCCTGGCATTTTTAATTGTTTTTTTCATTTTGAAAAAACTTGCCTGGAAGCCAATCATTGAATCTTTAAACAAACGCGAACAGGGAATTGCGGAATCTCTTGCTACTGCAGAACAGGTAAGGAATGAAATGGCTGCATTGAAAAATGAGAATGAAGCACTTCTTGCAAAAGCACGTGAAGAACGCGGACAAATGTTGAAAGAAGCGAGAGAGACAAAGGACAAGATCATCAATGAAGCAAAGGAGCAAGCCAAAGTAGAAGCATCAAAAATTATTACTGATGCACAACAGGCAATCCATGCACAAAAAATGGCCGCGATCACTGATGTAAAGAACCAGGTCGGAAAACTGGTGATCGAAGTCACTGAAAAAGTATTACGCCGGGAGTTGAAAGACAAAAAAGACCAGGAACAGCATATATCGGAACTGGTCAAAGAAGTAAAAATGAATTAAAAAATTATTTAAGGCTAGTTAGAAGTCTCCAAAAATCTAACAGCCAACAGCCAATAGCATATTATGTTGAATCCCCGCCTCGCATCCCGTTACGCAAAATCACTTCTTGATCTCGCTATCGAAAGAAAAGAGATCGAAAAAGTGTATGAGGATATGCTTGTGCTGCAACAGATCGTGAAAGGCAATAAGGATTTTGTTTCATTACTTAAAAGTCCTGTGATCACGGCTGAAAAAAAAACAAAGATCCTGGAAGCAGTTACCAGGGGAAA
>CAZCKF010000014.1:13955-16803 GCA_964499155.1 uncultured Chitinophagaceae bacterium | reverse complement strand
CCTGTTCTTGATTCTGCATATTCTGCAACGGAGCTGACAAACCCTCCTTCATCAACACCAGTAATTTGTTGCAGGTTGTCCACCATGGATAATACAAAGGCGAGCAAAAGAAAGAATGCCTCTAGGTGATTGGCTGATATACTTAGCTTGAATAGATCTTTTCCTGAAAGTGAGATGATTGGTTCCTGCACCACTTCCTGTTGTGGTTCAGTAAAAGATGAATTGCCACTTAACACAAAAGACCTGAGTTCATTAGCTTTTTGAATGCTGATAGCTGAGATTTTTACTTCAATTTTTTCGGAACCTGAAGAATCAAATGATACCTGTGCTGCATTAAATAATTTATGCAACCAGGTTTGTTCAATGTGAACGGCCTGGATCTTCCCAACAGGTAAAACAATTGTTTTCTTGGTAAAGAATCCTTTATTGATGATCAATTCACCATTGAGAATATTAAACCTGAAAAAAAGAAATTCAATCAATGCACGCAGCAGCATAAATGCGGGTACAGCGATCAAAATAATTTCCCAGAATTCTCCCCTGTTTGATTTTTGACGCAAAATCGTAAGCAGGATGATCGGCCACATCACTTTCAAAATGTCGATAAATACACGTGCTATGATCACGAACAGTGCCGCAGTGGATTGGCGTTGCGGTACGGACCAGTCAATCTGCTGCTGGTTCATCGGTAATTTTTTGCATTACAAATTCACGAATACTCAGGGCAGTATCGGCGGGAAGACCCGGGATTTTTACATCGGCTCCTGCTGCGCCTGCGGTGTATAAAGTAATATTTGATAAACCAAACTTTCTTTCCAGCGGACCTGCATGAACTGCGCAATGCTGGATCCGTCTGAACGGACAAGCTGTTATATTTTTTACCATCCACCCACTTCTGTAAAGTATGTCGTGTTCACGTATTGAATAAGCTTTGGTTGGAAACCCTTTTTCATTCCATACCCAATGAAATCCAACAAGAAAAATCCATATGACCACGAGTACCGCTCCCCATTGAAGAGTTTTGAACTCATCAATGGTCAGAAACAGTACGATTGCGAGTACAGTTAAAACAAGTGTAGTAATCAACCAGCCAATCCGCAGAATTTTTAAATACGATTTTTCCAGCGGCTTCCATTCCGCTTCCGCAATGGATGGAAGCGTTGAAGCATCAATGGTTGGATTGATAAAGTCCATGCCCGAAAATACGCAATACGGTGGTTTCTACTTCCACAGAATTACCAACCGAAGCGAATCTTGAAATCTAGAAATCTTGAAATCTAGAAATTTTTAAAACCTGTTTTGCGCTGCATAACCAAACACCTTCCTTAAAATCTCCGTCGTTCTTGCAACAGGATTTGCGCGGATATTCGCTTCTTCTTTTGCTACCAGGTCAAAAAGAGCATCAACTGCTTTGCCTACCACATACGATGGCAGATCTGGATTGATCTTGTTAATGGTAGTCGGGAAGTTGTTGTATGTACGAATCACATCGCCATAATATTTTGTTGCTTCAAATTTGTCGAGTGACTGTTTAATGATCGGTAGAAATGCAGAAATCAATTTATCCGTCGTTTTTTGCCTGAAATAATTTGTTGCAGCGTCATTTGAGCCTTTAACGATATTGATTGCATCCTGGATTGTTATTTCACGAATGGCATCAACAAAAATGGGTCTTGCAAAACCAACTGCATCTTCAGCAGCGCGATTGATTGTGAGAATTGCACGATCAACCATGCTGCCCATTCCCAGGTCACGCAAGGTTCTTTCGATTTGCTGTGCATCTGGCGGCAGGAATAATTTATAAACCTGGTCACCGAAGAAACCATCCTGTTTATTTAAATAGGAAATTCCCCGACCAACACCCTGAGCAAGTGCTTCACGAATTCCTGAAGCAGCTTCCTGTTCAGTAATCGCAACAGGTATTGAACCTGGAAGATTGGAAAGGGTTTCACATGAACTGAGTACGGCAGTAAGGCTGAGAACAGCAATGCATTTGCGAATCATAGGTTTCATTTCCTTTTTGAATTCAAATTACCTGCCAGACTGGGCAATATTGAGTTGCACACAGTAAAACGTGCAGTTAAAAGCGCAACCTTTACATTTGCCGGTCAAGAAAATCTATGCAGACGACGCAACTATCTGAACAGGAACAGGTCAGGAGAGAAAAGCTTGCAGAACTGATCATGATGGGAATAGAGCCGTACCCGGCTGAATTATATCCTGTTACACATCATTCTGAGGAAATAAAATCTCTATTTGAAAACAATCCCTCCGCTTTAGGAGATGGAGAAAAGAAACAGGTGTGCATTGCAGGCCGGATCATGAGCGTTCGCGACATGGGCAAAGCAAATTTTGCAGTGATCCAGGATGCTGTTGGAAAGATCCAGATCTATATAAGGCGTGATGACATTTCACCCGGAGAAGACAAATCACTTTACGATATCGTTTGGAAAAAATTATTTGACATTGGTGACATCATTGGTGTAAAGGGATATGTATTCAAAACAAAGATGGGAGAGATCTCCGTGCATGTGGAGGAACTCACCTTGTTATCAAAATCTTTGAGACCGCTGCCTATTGTAAAAGAAGCTGAGGGAGTCACATTTGATGCGGTCACAGATCCCGAATTCCGATACAGGCAACGCTATGCTGATCTGATTGTAAATCCAGGTGTAAAAGATGTGTTCATCAAGCGCACAAAAATGATCAATTCAATGCGCGAATTTTTGAATCAACATGGAGCGCTTGAAGTGGATACACCGGTATTGCAAAGTATTCCCGGTGGTGCAGCCGCCCGTCCATTTATCACGCATCACAATGCTTTGGATGTTCCTTTCTACCTGCGCAT
>CAZCKF010000014.1:6895-13945 GCA_964499155.1 uncultured Chitinophagaceae bacterium | reverse complement strand
TTAAAAAGATTGATCGTTGGTGGATTTGACTGGGTGTATGAATTCAGCCGCAATTTCCGCAATGAAGGAATGGACAGAACTCATAATCCTGAATTCACCATCCTTGAATTTTATGTTGCTTACAAAGATTATTTGTGGATGATGAACACAACAGAACGCCTTCTTGAAAAAGCGGCTATTGATACCTGTGGCACAACAGATGTAACGGTAGGAAACAATCAAATCAGTTTTAAAGCTCCTTTTAAAAGAATAACCATTTACGATGCAATTAAAGAACATACTGGACTGGATGTTGCTAATATGAATGAATCTGATTTGCGCCATGCATGTCGTGATATGGGAATTGAAACAGATGATTACATGGCAAAGGGAAAACTCGTGGATGAAATTTTCGGAGCTAAGTGTGAAAAAAAATATATCCAGCCAACCTTTATTACTGATTACCCTGTTGAAATGAGTCCGCTAACAAAAAAGCACAGGAGTAAACAGGGACTTGTTGAAAGATTTGAGTTAATGATCAATGGAAAAGAAGTGGCGAATGCTTATACAGAATTGAACGATCCCATCGATCAGAAAGAAAGATTTGAGGACCAGGTTAAATTAATGGAGAGAGGTGACATTGAAGCGATGTACATCGATTACGATTTCCTCCGCGCTCTTGAATACGGTATGCCACCCACATCAGGAATTGGTTTTGGTATCGATCGACTTTGCATGTTGTTGACGAATCAGCCTTCTATCCAGGATGTATTATTATTTCCTCAAATGCGACCTGAGAAATTTACCGAGGATGACCAAGCTGCAGAGGGGGATGTGACTTTGTAGCCTTGATTCGACAGAAAATCATTTCAAGATTTCAACGATTTCAACGATTTCAAAATTGACTCCGTATGAATCTTTATGGACTAATGTTGTTGTGTCTTTCCTGATATTATTTGAAAATTTTTCGCATTTTAAACTAACTCAAATAGTACAGTATACCCCACCTGAAGAATCTTGAAATTTTGAAATCATCGAGATCTTGAAATTGAATGCCTCCTATTTTAAAACAGAAAAGAAACTTCACGGAATGATTTTTCAAACTCCAAAAACAGTAACTTCCTAAACACATTCCCTCTACCTGTTGAATACTTCCGCTTTCCACTGACGAACCATTCATAATTTTTGAATTCATCTTATGTTTAGATCGAAGTATATCCTTGGATTGCTATTAACGTTATTTGCTATTCCAGCCCTCTCGCAGACTTTCCTTCCTAAGTACAATTCCACGATCGATAATAATATAAATGGTTATTATGAATATCTCCCCGCCGGTTATAATGATCCGGCAAATGCCGGAAAAACTTACCCGGTACTTTTCTACATGCATGGTGCCGGAGAATTAGCAAGTTCTAACAACAACAACCTGGAGATCATGAAACAGAGTGCGATCCCCAGGATCATTGTAAATGGACAATTTCCTACTTCATTCACTGTGAATGGAGAAACATTTTCATACATCGTTATTTGTCCGCAGTTCCACAACTGGCCGGTAGGTCAGGACGTTCAGGCAATGATCGATTATGTTTTATCACAACCCAATACTTATCGTGTAACTCCAGGAAAAGTTTTTCTGACAGGATTCAGCATGGGCGGCAAAGCTGTTTGGGAATACATGATGACCAGTGTGAATAATACCCGCAAGATTGCAGCTGCTGTGCCGGTTGCTACTTATTGTTTTCCGATTCCTAACCTGGCACAATTACAAAATGTTGCGCAGGGTGGTGTGGCTGTGTGGGCACTTCAAAATACACAGGACAATGCAACACAGTGTTGCAGTGATTATGTAAACAGGATGAATACATACAATCCTGCTATCCCTGCGAAAATGACCATTGCATGTGTTCCGACGAATTTTCCATGTGGTCATGATTCAATTAGCTGGAATACGATTTACCGGCATCACAATTACAAATTACAGGGAACTGGAATGAGTATATATGAGTGGATGTATACTTTCACTGCTGTAGGCCAGGGACAAATACCTGTTTCAAATGCAGGCGTTGATGTTGCAATCACTTTACCCGCATCAAGTGTACAATTAAATGGAAGCGGAACCGATGCAGATGGAACCATTACAGGTTATACATGGAGAAAAGTTTCCGGTCCAACAAGCTTTACGATCAGCAATGCAAATATTGCCAACCCGGTTTTATCCAATCTTGTCGCAGGAAATTATCGAATGGAATTGCGGGTCACAGACTCGCAGGGATTGATCGATCTTGATTCAATGACTGTTACAGTTATTAATCCTAATCCAAATACACTTCCTGTTGCCAATGCAGGTCCTGATAAATCGATCACGTTACCGACAACTTCTGTTGTATTAAATGGAAGTGGATCTGATGCAGATGGTGCAGTGGAAGTTTACAGTTGGTCTAAAATTCTTGGACCAACCCAATTCAGTTTCAACAGTACATCGATTGCAAGTCCGACGGTTTCTAATTTATCAACCGGCGTTTATCGATTCAGACTGCAGGTTACAGATAACCAGGGAGGAATTTCGGCAGATACTGTGCAGGTCACTGTAATTAATCCCAACAGAAATTCACCACCTGTTGCGCGCGCAGGTTCAGACCAGGTAATATATGTTCCATCAAGTACAGCCACATTGAATGGAAGTACATCGACCGATGCGGATGGAATCATTACAAATTATTTATGGGAGAAAATTGCTGGGCCACCTGCATTTACCATTCAATCACCAAATGCTGCAAATACTGACGTAACAGGACTTGTGCAGGGAACTTATTCTTTCCGTTTGAGTGTAACAGACGACAGTCTTTCAACATCTTTCGATACAGTAAATGTTGTCGTTTCCACGATCACTCGCGTGCTGATTGATGTGGGTGCAACTGCTACCACAACTGCAAATCCTGACCAGTGGGGCAAGTATTGGAACAATATGACAGATGCGAGGCCGGGAGTGAGAGTAACCAATGCCATTGCGATCAACAATGTTCCGACCACGATTAATCTTGAAGTAATCAACCGGATTGATGGTACAAATGCAACTTACAATCCGGGAACAAGCAGCAGTGGAAATGTTGGAATCGTTGGTGATTATCCTGCATCTGCAACCACAGATAATGCATTTGCACACAACAGTACGACTACCGGCCGATGGAGAATATATGGATTGGATCCCGCACGCACATATACGATCAAATTCTGGGGAAGCCGTGATCTTGCAGGAACTCGTTTCATTGAAATCAAAAGAGGTGAAGAAACAACATGGAAAGAATACAATGCATCCAACAACAGGGATTTTAATGTTGCAGCCACATTTACATTTTCCGGCAGAACCGAAATGCCATTTGACATTCGTACCAAATCCGGAACTACATTTTCATATATCTGTGTTGTTGACATCACCATGTCAAGTCCAAATAATACCCCGCAACCTCCTGTTGCAAATGCAGGTATTGACAGAACAATCACATTGCCTAAAGATTCAGTTCATTTGAATGGAACACTTTCTTATGATCCGGATGGTTCTGTTTCAAAGTATAAATGGAACAAACTTGCAGGTCCTTCATCATTTACACTTTCCAATGATTCCATTGCAAATCCAGTTGTGACCGGATTGGTATTGGGAACATATGATTTCGAATTAACTGTTACAGATAATTCAAACCTTACAGCGGTTGATGTTGTTCGTGTTACAGTAACAAATGCCCCGGCCAACATTCCACCCAATGCAAATGCAGGATCTAACCAGACAATAACGCATCCAACAGATTCTGTCACCGTGAATGCAAGTGGATCAAATGATCCCGATGGTTCGATCTCAACTTACAAATGGGTCAAAATATCTGGTCCTGCAACGTCGACCATTGTAAATGATGCAGCATCGACTACACGCATCAGGAATCTTTCTGCAGGAACGTATGAATTTGAATTAACAGTTACAGATAACCAGTCAGCAATTGACAGGGATACAATCGTAGTTACCGTGTTGCCAATGAACAACCTGCCACCACCGGTAACGGATTCACTGAATTGCCAAAAGCCATTCAGGATCGTTGTACTTGGATCATCAACTGCATTTGGAACAGGTGCTTCACCCATTGACAGTTCATGGGTGAATAAATACCGCAATTACATTAAAACAAAACATCCATCGAGCGAGATCATTAATCTTGCAACTCTCAGCCTGACAACTTATGAGGTGCTTTGCCCTGATGGATTTGTTCCTCCATCAGGAAGACCAGCTCCCGATCCGAATAGAAATATTACACGAGCGTTAAGCCACAATCCTGATGCGATCATTATCAATTTACCATCGAATGATATTGCACGTGGTTTTACAAATGCAGAATCGAAAGCAAACTATGAACGAACCATGGCGCTTGCGAATGCAAACAGCATTCCTGTTTGGGTTACAACAACACAACCAAGAACTCCGTTGAGTCCATCAGAAAGGGACAGTTTGCGTGCAATGCGCGATTGGACATACGCACGTTTTGGTTCACGCGCAATCGATTTCTGGACTACAGTTGCCAATGCAGACAATACCATTGCATCTTTCTACAATTTTGATGGTGTGCACGTAAATAATTATGGCCACCATATTTTTTACTCCAGGACTGTTGGTGAAAGAATACTTGATGAGTTGTGCAGCATTGAAAACATTCCACCTGTTGCGAATGCAGGCATCGACCGAGCTATCACTCTACCGAAAGATTCTGTTGCTTTGATTGGAAACTCATCCAACGATCCAGATGGAAGTATTGTGAAATATCGATGGAAGAAACTTAATGGACCAGCCGCTGGCTCGGTTCAGGATTCAACGAGTGCGAATACATATGCAGTTGCCCTTGTTGCAGGTCAGTATTCATTCCGGTTGACTGTCACAGATAATCTCGGCGCCACTTCAACTGATTTAATGAATGTTGTTGTTGCTGGTCCACAGAACGCAGTGCCAAATGCACATGCAGGACCGGATCAGCAAATCACTTTACCGACAGACAGTGTTCAATTAAACGGCACACTTTCTACTGATGATCATTCTATAATTGCATTTGACTGGTCGCAAATAGATGGCCCTGCCGCTTCAAATATTTTACAGGCATCTTCTGCAATAACAAGAGTAAAAAATCTTACAGAAGGAATTTACAGGTTTGAATTAATTGTAACAGATGACAGTTCCGCAACAGATAAGGACACTGTAATTGTTACAGTACTTCCGCGCCCGAATCAGTTGCCAAATTCTAATGCAGGTCCAAACAGAACAATTACGTTGCCAACCAATTCGGTTCAACTTGATGGCAGTCTTTCAAATGACCCGGATGGAACCATACAATTGTATCAGTGGTCAAAAGTATCAGGTCCTGCTGTAACACTTGCTAATTCAAATTCATCTGTCGCCAATGCAAACAATCTCGTTGCGGGAACTTATATATTTGAACTAACCGTAACAGATAACAACAATGCGATTGATAGAGATAGCGTACAGGTGATTGTTAATCCTGCACCGAATGTGTTACCTGTTGCACATGCAGGCAACGACACATCAATTGTATTACCTGCCAATACCGTTCCATTGAATGGTACATTATCAACCGATAGCGATGGAACAATCACTGGTTATTTATGGACAAAAGTTTCGGGACCAAATGCAACCATTACAAATGGAAGTACACCAAATGCAACAGCATCATCACTGGTTGCAGGAGTGTATATTTTCGAATTACGCGTAACGGATAATGGTTCAGGAATTGACAGGGATTCAATAACAGTAACTGTAACTCAACCGCCAAATGTTTTACCAAATGCCAATGCTGGTGTTGATATTACCATAACCCTTCCTGCGAATGCAACATTAAATGGTTCGGCTTCAAATGATCCTGATGGGACGATCAATTCATTTGCATGGACCAAAATTGCAGGACCATCCACTTTTACAATAACAACTCCTGGTTCAGCAACAACAACTGTTTCAAATCTTTCGCAAGGAGTTTATGAATTTAGATTGCTTGTTACAGACAACAGGGGAGGCACTGATGCTGATACGATCCAGGTTACAGTCAATCCTGCTCCACCTGGATCAAATCAAAGAGTGCTGATCGATGTAGGGCAAACAACTGTGACCACAGCGTCTCCTGATCAATGGGGCAAGTATTGGAACAACATGACTGATGCAAGACCGGGATTGCGTGTTAACAATGCCATCACCACTACAAACGTTGCAACCTCCATCAAACTTGATGTCGTGAACCGAATTGATGGCACCAATGCAACATACAATCCTGGTACAAGTGCAAGTGGCGCTGTCGGTATTGTGGGCGATTATCCAGCTACTGCAACAGATGATAATGCATTTGCACACAACAGCACAACAACCGGCAGATGGCGGATCTACGGTCTTGACCCTGCAGTTACATATACGATTAAATTCTGGGGAAGCCGTGCCCTGGCAGGAACGCGTTTTATTGAAATTAAACGCGGTGACCAAACAACATGGCAGGAGTACAATGCATCGCTCAATACCAATTTCAATACAGCGGCAACATTCACTTTCACCGGGCAGACTGAGATGAATTTTGATATACGTACAAAAGCTGGTACAACATATGGATATATTAACGTGGTGGATATTTCGATTACGGTACCGACCCCACCGCAAACAAATCTCAGGACAACTGGTGAGCCGGTAATTTTAACAGAACAAACAAATACTGTTAATCAGTTATCGAAAGAAAAAATAAATCATGATGTTTCAATAAATCCTAATCCTGCTACAAATGAATTCAATATTCATGTGAATAACACAATAAGAGGAAGATTGCAGATAGAATTGATCAACCAATATGGCGCGACAGTTCAATCGCATGTATTTGATAAATCAGGAGATTCATTTTGGGGAAAAATCCCTGCAAGCATATTAGCACAGGGTGTTTATTATGTCAGGATGAGGATGAAAGGATTTGAAAAAGTTGTGAAGGTTGTAAAGATTTGATTTGAGAAGATTCGAGAATCAAGACTCAATATTCAAGATTCAAGTGAAGT
>CAZCKF010000014.1:0-6885 GCA_964499155.1 uncultured Chitinophagaceae bacterium | reverse complement strand
TTGGAGCAATCAATCTACTGAATGTCTCATAGTTCGCTACGAACTCAATTTTGAAATTTATTTCCCGCCTCGTCTCCCGCAGGGGGCGAGGCGGAATTATTGACAATGCGCTTGTTGGTGAAAACACCAACAACGGCGGTTGAATTTTTTAATTGGCGTTGGTGATAACACCAACGCAGCCCAATCTTTACAGTGTTTATTTTTGCATTGTTAAGGTTGGTGTTATCACCACCCGCTATCAAATAAATGAGTCGCCGCTGATTATGTTATCACAAACAGCATATTAGTACTTATTTTTTATAATACTTTCTCCAATGATAAACGCTACAAAAAAGTCCAAATAATCCAATGCCGAGGATAGAAATTAAATGCATTAATGCTGATTCATTCTCTCTAAGAATTCTTGATTGCCCTTCTAAGTATTTTATTGGAATCAATTCCCCTTTCTTATGATTGCGGCAGAAGCCACCGCCTGTTTGCATGTCAAATAATTTGTCTTGGTACTTGAAAGTCACATAATAACTACCTTTATTTCCAGCCGGACAATTTCTAGGTAGTTTAATAAGTTCCATTAAAACAACTTTTCCTTTTTTATCGATTTCCCACAAATACAAATTTTTAACAAACAATACGATGGACCCTATAAAAATAATAACTCCAAAAAAAATCAACCCTTTCATTGATTGTTAAGTGTTATATAGTTTACGCTAAAATTTCCCAATAATTCATTTTATAAAACTAAAACTCCTACGAAGCCAATCTTGAAATCCTTGAAATCTTTGAAATCTTGAAATCATTCAACAAACAAATCCGTCATCAACTTCTGCTCCGGATTCACCGCATAGCCAGATAAATCCGTTATTCCATTCTTCGCGAGCACTTCTTCATCAATAAAGAAATTTCCTGTGCATTCATAAGATGGTTCTTTTAAAATGTAATAGGCAGCATCTGCTACTATGGCCGGTGTGCGGCTTCTTTGCATTAGAAAATCGCCACCAAGTAAATTTTGTACGGCAGCAGTTGCAATGGTCGTTCTTGGCCACAATGCATTCACACCAATGCGATGTGGTTTTAATTCTTCAGCCAAACCTAGGACGATCATGCTCATTCCATATTTACTCATGGTATACGCGAGATGATTGGCAAACCATTTTGGATTGAGATTAATGGGTGGAGAAAGATTCAGGATATGAGGATTCAATGATTTTTTTAAATAAGGAATGCATGCACGACTCATCATAAATGTTCCCCGCACATTGATCTGGTGCATCAGGTCATACCGCTTTGGTTCAGTTTGTTCTGTATTGGTTAGATTAATCGCGCTTGCATTGTTGATCAGAATATCAATCTTTCCAAATACCTCGATTGTTTTCTGAACTGTTTCCGAGATCTTTTCTTCAAACCTGATATCTGATTGAAGTGGCAATACCTTGCCTGAACCAACGGCTGCAATTTCCTCTGCTGCAGTATAGATGGTACCATCCAATTTCGGATGGGGCTCGGCTGTCTTAGCCGCAATCGCAATGTGGGCGCCCTCCCTGGCCAATTTAAGAGCTATTTCCTTTCCGATTCCGCGACTGCCGCCGGTGATCAAAACAACCTTATCCTGGAAATCCATTATAAAATATTTATATGGCTCAAGATAAGCAAGGATACCTTTTAAGAATAACGCAAGAATCACTCAATAAGGCTCAGATTCTTATATATGCAAATGACTTTTTTACAAATGAAGATGGCTGATACAGTTGTTTCAAAAACGCGTAAAACCACGAGTACAGCAGTAATAACAACAAGCGCGAAAAGAGGCACAAATGCGCTACCGTGAAGGGTTTGCTAAAGTTACTTTTGAGTCAGAAGTTGATTGGTACAGATCGTTTATCCAATACCCTATTGCTGATAGGTTCTCTGTTAAATGGCTTTCCAATCCTTTGAAAAACCAACAAACAATTTGTTCCAATCAACTTCTCTTATTGAAAAACCAAAAGCCCCGTTGTATCAATATCCAATGAAAAACATGCCTTCACCAACGGCCGCTGCTAACAAAAACACTTACAAGGTCAAGGTTATCCAGAAAGGTATTCAAACCCTGCCGAGACAGGGTTTTTTTAGTACTCTGGCATCAACGGCTTTGAAGCTGCGATATGTTCAATCTGTTCAAGCACCTCAGATGATAATAATGGCAATGCATTCAATGCCTCAAGGTTCTGCAATAGCTGCTCGCGTCTTGTCGCTCCCAGTATAGCCGTGGTTACATTGGGATTTTTTACACACCATGCTATGGCAAGTGCAGGCAGTGATATTCGTAGATCGGCAGCGAGTACGCTTAGCTGTTTCACCTTGTTTATTTTATCATCTACCAAATACCTGTCCTTCAGCCAATCGAATCCCTGCAATGCAAACCTGCTTCCTTCAGGAATGCCCTCATTGTATTTGCCGCTCAGTAATCCTGATGCAAGAGGACTCCAGATAGTTGTTCCCATCCCAACAGTTTTGAAGATCATGTGATAATCATTCTCCATTTTGAATCTCTCAAAAATGTTGTATTGTGGTTGTTCAACTGAAGGACCAATCAATCCATACTGTGCAGCCGCGCGGTGTGCTTCCATGATCTCAACACCATTCCATTCGCTTGTTCCCCAATACAGAATTTTTCCTCGCTGAATTAAGTGATTCATTGTCCAAACCACTTCTTCAATCGGCGTGTTCTTATCCGGCCTGTGACAATAAAACAAATCGAGATAGTCAACTTCCATTCTCTGCAATGCTTCATTACAGGCTTCCACCAGGTGTTTCCTGCTTAACCCGGTTTGATTGGGTTTATTTTCTTTTCCGCGCCATCCAAAAAATGCTTTACTGCTTAATACATATGATGTCCTATCCCAGCTTTTGCTTTTCAACACACGCCCCATCATTTTTTCACTTTCCCCCAACGCGTAAACCTCAGCATTGTCAAAGAAATTAATGCCATTGTCATATGCAATGCCCATCAATTCATCTGCAACCGAATCATCGATCTGCTTGTGAAAACTAACCCAGCTTCCGAATGATAATACACTCAGTTGAAGGCCGGTTTTACCCATTCTCCTGTATTCCATGAAAATATTTTTTGAAAAATTATTGTACCTGCTAACTAAGGTAAACGAGGAATTTTATTGAAGGCTGTCGCTCACATACATCATGCCGGTAGGATATTTAATAATGCGCTGACTAAAATCCTGCATTGCTTCAAAGCCGCGTCCACCATAGATCTGTTTGTTAATCGTGTGGATCTGAACGGTGCTGTCTGTGTAGATCTTTTTTGTTTCCTGGTTCCACCACAACTCAACTGTACGTAATGTATCGCCCTTAAGGCTAATAAACACAACGCTGTCTCGCAATAATACTTTATTGAGTGATTCAAAATATTTTCCTGTTTTGGCATCAAGATAACTTTCACGCTTTTCATTCAGATCATAGAAATCAACATGAAGTGATTTTGGAAAATCGATGTAGACCGTATCCGCCTGGTAACGCAGCATCAGGGGTGCTTTAAGGGAAGCTTTCCTGCGACCATCCTGGCTGATGTGACTGACAATGTCGGTTGCTTCTTCAACCATGATCCGTTTTTCAAAAAGATCTTTAAGTTGTTTATCATCATTTTCACATCCCATGATAAAAAAGCAGCTTACCAATGAAGCTGCAGTTAAAAATCTTTTTATAATGTTGTCAATGATGTTACTCATATTTTCTCTTGCCAAACCAAAGATCGCTCATGTTCAGTCCAAGTGACAACCTGATTGTGTTATCTCTGATCGGATTTTGATCATTGCCGCGTTTTGCATATTCAAGTGCAAGATTGATCCTTGTGAATTGACCTCTTGCCAGTGGATTGTTATTTGGAATTGGAAGTCCTAATCCAAATGATGCACCAAATACAGGCATATTGCCTCCTGCATTTATATAATCACGTCCGAAGAAAAACCCCGCGCGATAATCGACACTTGAAAAATATCCTTTGCCTGCAATGGGTTTGAATTGAAAGCCGCTGCGAATTTCCCAACTGTCCTGGACAAGATCGGATTGCTCATAAAAACGATATGCGCTCCATTTGGTCGTCGTGTAATCAACGCCAAACAAAAATCCAGCATTATCCTTTGTAACAGGTTTTTCATAAACAAAACCTGCTGTGTACTGACCAGGATAGACAACTGTTCCGGGAATATCTCTTTGTGTGAAAACGCTGTCAAATGTCAGATCTCCATTATCCAAATCCCGAATAAAAGTTTCACGAACGACATCTTGCTTTGATGTAAGATCTGTTCTGAGATTTCCTGATACTCCAAGCGTGAGTTGAGAAGTATTGATCTTTATCTTGTATTGAGCACCACCCTGGAAAAAAACATTTCCATAAGATGTGCGCGTTAAATGATTTGAATTATTGTATTGTACTGAATCATTGATAAGCGCGCGCTTGGTACTTGTTTCTTTTTTGCCAAACATGTATCCAATGTTCACGCCCACGCTGAAATTTCCTTTTGCAACACCAGTTCCGATGGTTGGTAAAAATGCACCACCATCTCCTGTATATTCTGTCAGTGCAGAATCGATCATATTGCCAGTAATGGGATCGAATAATCTTTCAAACCTGATCATTTTGTATCCAACCTTGGTAAGCGGACGCAAACCAAAACTTATTCCCCAGTTTTTCCTTATCGGAATTCCTACCTGCACGTAAGAGAACAATGCATCTGTTGAAGTAAATTTTTCAGGATTTTCCGGTTCGCGGATCGTATGTCCTTCTACATTCATTCCAATATCAAACACAACACGACCTGAAATAATTTCATTAGTACGTGCTTCGAGATAAGTAAAGAACGATGAATATGTTGCTGGATTACTGAAGTTCACGAGTACAGGATCAGAAAAACCAACACTGATACCACCCATTCCCCGATTCAACACATTTGTTGAAGGCACAACATCACCAAGTCCATATCGTGAGTATGGTGAATTATACTGAGAAAAAGTGTACTGAGAAGCAATCATCATCACGATGAAAAGTAACCCTTGAGTCACCCGCCTTTTTCTATGTAACAATTTGATTTTCTTAGGGGTTATTAACATCGCAGATAGCATAAAGTCCCTTGAAGATTAGTTCGGGGTCTGCAAATATCTTGTTTTTCAAATGGGAAGCCAAATGCACTGAATCACCCCCGGTTAAAAGCACGTTAAAGTTGCTGTACCTGTTCGCATATGCTTCAATGATACCATCAATTTCCTTCGCCATACCGAGAATTACTCCGCTTTGAAGATTTGTGACCGTGTCATAACCAATCAATGGAACATTCCAGTTTGCTTTTACCAGTGGAAGTTTTGCAGTATAACTGTTCATTGCCTTAAATCTCATTTCTAGTCCTGGAGAAATGGAACCACCCATGAATGAATGCTCCTTATTGATGAAATTGTATGTAATGCAACTTCCCAATCCAATGGCGAGATTATGCTGATGAGGAAAAATGGAAACTGCTGCTGAACACAATGCAAGCCTGTCTGCACCAATCGTTTCAGGTTTTCCAACAGGTGTTGTTATAGGAAGTTTTGATAAATGATTAAGTAAATGAAAACGCGTTTTTTTTCTTAACACCTCTTCCATTTCAGGATCATGGTTGATCACTGATGATAATATGCTTTGGTCAGGATTAAATCTCTCAATCAATTGAGAGACTTCCTCTGCATTTCCTTGCTCGAGGTAAGCAACTTCACTAAGATTACCATTTTTAAAAAATGCACACTTCAACCTTGTATTTCCAAAATCAAAACAAAGAGTGGACATGAAAGGAATTTGCGGCGAAGCTATATATCAAAATCAAATCCCGCGAGATTTTTAAAATGCCCGTTCAATTTGATCTTTTCCTTGAGTTGTTCCATTTCAGCAACCATTGGGATCACTTTCACGAGATGGCGTTTCAAATATTCCTGGCGCTGGCGCTCATCCATTAAACCAAGCAGTTCATATTCTTCCTCCAGGGACAGTCCCACATGATGTGCTACATCATAACTTTTGATCTCCGTATCGCCTTTTTTAAAATCCTTGTTCACATTTAAAAGCTTATGGAGTTCACGAATATTTTTCATCACCCTTCGCATTGCTTCAGGATTTCCTTCTTCCCTGTTTTCGGGGTAATTGACGATGGCACCACTGTACAATTTATCCGGCACTTCTTTAATTACTTCAAGAATTTTAAAAACACGAGAACCCCGCGTCTTGATATCCATTTCGCCATTCTCATGTACTTCAGAAATTTCAACAACTTCCACAAGCGTTCCAAAATCTTGCAGGCGATCCTCAATTACAGCAGGAATTCCAAATGCTTTTTTCTCATTGAAACATTCATTCACAAGTTGTCGGTACCTCGGTTCGAAAATATGCAGGTTCACCTGCTCGCCCGGGTATATCACAATTCCCAATGGAAATATTGGAATGAAATTGATCATATTTCAATTTACATATGACCTTTTAAACAACGGTCAATTTTATCTTAAAGTTGTCCGGTTTTTTGTATTTCACGCAGGCGGGCATATTTTAAAAATGTATAATGCGCTGTCATTTTTGCACAAACATATCCTTCCCACCCATCGAGAAATCCCAATTGCAAAAAGTAGTATTTCAAAAATGCAAATGATCCTCCCGCCCGTCTTTTTAACCAGGAACTCCTTTTACCGGATTCAGCATATTTCTTTGCATTCAGAAAAGCATACTGGTCTACTTTTTTTGCATATTCTAAAAGATCGGTGACTGTTTGATGTAAAACATACCCTTTCAATTTTAATCTTTTACAATCAGCCGGAATCACAAGTCCTTCGTGCACCGAAGCTGTATCCCAGTTAACGTTTTTTTTATTGAAC